>CALDQI010000117.1:0-7462 GCA_937911635.1 uncultured Pseudomonadota bacterium
TACCCAGGCGCAGGGTACAATGAACTGATCCTACATTGTGCACAACTGATATGGATGGCGACGGGGATTCTGGGTCCTCTTCGTTTGGTTGCTTTGATTTGGTCCTGGTAGATTCTTTTGGGGACGGTTGGAATGGCAACGGACTGGTGTTTTACGAAGATGATGTGCCAACGGTGTCAGCGACATTGACGTCAGGTTCGTTTGGTACGGGTCAGTATTGTCCGGATTCAGGAACTCAAAATCTCGATGTGTATTTTGTCGATGGTTCTTACAACTCAGAGATATCAGTAGAGATGTTTGATGAGGACGGCAATCTGGTTCTGTCAGGTCAAGGAACTGGTACCTACGATATCATTGTGAATGGTGTCACATACACTGATGGGGACATCGTTTATTCATCGTCGTCACCAGTTGGTTCTGACTGTGATGATTTGGATGCGTCAATTGCAGCCATCGATGCAGATGGTGACGGTGCTATTGATTGTCAGAATGATTGCGACCCAACAGATCCTCTGCTCAACGGCGACGACTTGGATGGCGACGGCTATTCTACCTGTGATGGTGACTGTAATGATTCTCCTGTGGATACACCGGATCAATGTACTGACAGTACTCATCAAAATCAAGTCGATTGTGAGAGCAACGGAGTGTGTGTAGAAGACGCAACAATCCTGACTGAGAGTGATTGTTTGCTGGAAGGCACCTGCTCGGATGGTGCTTCTACTGATCAGGTAACTTGTGAAGGGTTGAGTGAAGTTTGGACAGCATACACATGGGAAGTAAACCAATGGGTTGGCGATGGAATCCCTGACGGTGCCGTGTTCAATCCTGGTCAAACAGAAATACCATACAACGGTATTAATGAGAGTTGCTCTCTTTTTGATGATTTTGACCAAGATGGTGATGGCGATAATATCAGCAGCTGGGACTGTGACGGAGATGGTGTCGACGAGACAAGCTGTGATTTAGATGGTGACGGTATTGATGACTTTATTGGTGGTGGTGACTGCAATGACAACAATCCCGATGTGAACTCCAATGCTGTGGAAATCTGCGATGGATTGGACAATGATTGCAATACATTCACAGATGATCAAGACCCCAATATGGATCCAGCCAACTTGAACACATACTACGAAGATTTAGATGGTGATGGATACGGTAATGATGCCGTAACGTTAGGGGCATGTAGTCCAACCGGTTTCTTCGTGGAAGAGGGCGGAGATTGCAACGATGATCCAAATTTGAATGGGCAAGCCTCCAATCCTGGCGTGACAGATATACCATACAATGGAATCGATGAGAACTGTGATGGGTTGAACGACTTCGATGCCGATGGCGATGGTGAAGTGGCAGCAGAGATAGATTGTGGCGGTGTACTCGCGACAAGTTGTGATATTGATGGTGACGGTATTGATGACTTTGTTGGTGGAACAGACTGCGATGATACGTCAGCACTCGTCAGTTCTGTTGATTTGGACGGCGACGGCTATTCTACCTGTGATGGGGATTGCAATGAAGACCTCACATTGTCTGAAGATGGTGTAACTCCAGAGGGTGCTTTCACGTATCCGGGTGCAGCATTCAACGAATCACTGACGGATTGTTTGACCGATGCCGATGGAGATGGGTACGCTGGTTTTGGCACTTTTGGGTGTTTGGACTTCGAACTGTTCGATACGTATGGTGATGGTTGGAATGGCAATGCCATTCTGGTCTTTGAAGACGGTGTTCAAGTGACTACGTTAGCCAATCAGAATCTAGATGGCGTGTCGTACAACAGTGGTGCTGGAGAGTACAATTACGAGACCTATTGTCCAGATCCAGCAACACAGTCCTTAGAGTTGTACTTCCAAGATGGTTCGTACAATACTGAGGTTCAGTTTCAAATGTTTGATGCTGGTGGGACCTTGGTGTTGGATGCTCAAGGATCTGGTACTGCAGACTTAATCGTCAATGGAGTGACCTACACCAACGGTGATTTGTTCTACACCGGTACTGTGCCACAAGGAAACGATTGCGATGATTCAGATCCTGCAGTCAACTTGGAAGACAACGACGGTGATGGTGTTTCTGCTTGTGCGGCAGACTGTGACGACAATGATCCATTGAATGCTGGAACCTTTGCAGAAGATTGCTATGACGGTCAAGACAATGATTGTGACGGCTTGGCAGACACAGACGATGATGATTGTATTGAACTTGATTGTACAGATGGCTTGGACGACGATGGTGATGGCCTCATTGATTGTGATGATTCAGACTGCGGAATTGATCCTGTGTGTACCGAGGAAATCTGTGATGATCAACAAGATGAAGACTTGGATGGTCTGATTGACTGTGACGATCCAGATTGTGCCATTGCAACGGTTTGTCAGCAAGAATGTGTCGACATGACAACCAATGACTTGGGTTCTGCCTTGGGTATGAATGTCGCGATGGGTAGCAATATTGGTATGCTAGACAACTTCCAAGGTGAATGTACCGTTGGTACTGGAGCGGAAGATGTTACATATTGGTGGACTGCTCCTGTAGATGCTACGTATACGTTCCAAACAACAAACTCCAATTACGATACCGTCTTGTACCTCAAGTCAGATTGTTTAATGGATGAGATGGCTTGCAATGACGACTACGACTTCGACAATGGAGACACTTTCTCAACATTGGACGCTGAACTCGCTGCAGGAGATTCTATCGTTGTGGTGATTGACGGATACGATGAGTTTGCATTGGGTGATTATGCACTTGATATTTTCTTGTCCAGTGAAGTGGATTGTTCTGACGGCATGGACGAAGATGCAGATGGTGCTGTTGATTGCGCTGATGCAGACTGCTCGTCTGATCCCGTATGTGCCTCTTCAACGTGTCCAAGCTTCGATGTTGGAACGGACACCGGTGTTGGTGTTTTGACAGGAGATTTGAGTCAGGCTCCATTAGACAACTTCCAAGCCTCGTGTTCAGCTGAAGGGGGTAATGATTTGGTGGTTGCTTGGTCTGCTTCAGATACAGGGTGTGCGACATTCAGTACGTCAGGGACGATGGATACCATTGTAACGTTGTTTGATGCATGTCCAGACTCAGGTGGTGTTGAGATGGCGTGCAATGACGACTATGCCTCTTCAGTATATACTTCTGAGATTCAGTATGATGTGATGACTGGTGATGTCTACTACATTGGAGTCGATTCATGGGCCTACAGTCAGTCAGACACCTTTTCCTTGGATATATCTATACAATCAGGTGTCAGTTGCAACTGATTCTGTAAAGATATATACTTTGCAAGCGAACGATGGTCGTCACTCTTTAAAGATGGACGACCATTTGTGTAGAGGACATCTATGAATATACGGTCTGCGGACATCGAGCAGTTTTTGCGTAAAGAGGTTGATTCGAGTATTCGAGTGCAACGCATTGTTGGTCTAGACCTGGGACCCAAAGGGGTTGCTTTTCAGTATCAGTCTGCTGAGCAAATGGTATGGATTGTGATGGAGTATGCAACAGCTGCTTCGCTCATTTTGGGACCATCGTATGCTCCATTACAGGCTGTTGAGGCGATTGTCGCACGTGAAACCTTTCAGGATGCGGAACTCGAAAGTTTGAGTCGTTTGCACAATGACCTTTTGAAATGGTTGCAGGTGAATGTGGATGCCGATTTGCAACCAGCAGATGCTAGATTCTTTTCTTCGTCTGAGCCAATTCCTGAGGACTTATCCATTCTCTTGCGGAGTGTAGAACCGTTTGGTGCTGTGGTCACGTTGATGGGGTATCCAGAGGGAGCACTACATATATTTGTTGGATTGCCCAGTCAATCCTCGGAAGGTGGTGAGGGTGGACTCGATGTTGGCTCCTCTATCTTTGAACCAGATAAGCCAGAGGACGATTTTACCGAGGTTTCGGAAGGAACACCCATCATTGCCATTGTCTTTCCTTGGGTGGTTAGAGGGCTTTTAGGTGTGGTTCTTATTTTGGGTTTTTGGATAGTCTACGAGCTGTTTCAAACGCAAAGAGAAGTGGTTAAGGCTGTTATCCAACCAACCATGCAGGTACGAACACATCCAGTTCGAATCCCAGGTGGGTCCTTCATCATGGGGTGTACGCAAATCGATTGCGCTTCTGATGAACAGCCTCACCGAGTCACCATAGCACACGATTTCTTTATGTTGGAGTCAGAAGTGACTCAGCAGCAGTATATAGAATTGATGAACTCCAACCCCAGTCAGAACTACCAGTGCGGTAAAGACTGTCCCGTTGACAGTGTAACTTGGAACAATGCGGTACTATATGCCAATCGATTGTCGATACATCAAGAATATCCCGTGTGCTACACAAAAGATTCCGATCGGTGGATTTGGATTGAGGGATGTCTGGGCTGGAGATTGCCCACCGAAGCAGAGTGGGAAAGAGCTGCTCTTGGGGTTCGCAACAACAAATCAGATGGTTCAAAGGATGATGCCAGTATTGTTCCACTCGAAAAAACAGCTTGGTATGTCGATAAAACAATCACCAATGAATTGGCGATGGTTACGGTGACTGAAAAGTCTCGTCAACACGAGATGCTGCGGTTGCTCGTCGAAAGTAAACCCGTATGTAGTAAGTCTCGAAATGGATATGGGCTGTGTGATATGAGCGGGAATGTTTGGGAGTGGACGTGGGATTGGTATGAACCTGATATGCCTCAGAAAACACACAACGTCAAAAATCCCAAAGGTCCATTACTTGGTCGGACAAAAGTTCTGAAGGGCGGTGCCTTTGACTCCTTGATATCAGATATATATCCGCATCGGCGGATTCATCTAGCCCCTTGGGCGACGACGGGAGAGGTGCGCTTTACCGTTGATAAGGAATCTGTCGACGTACTTGAAGGCAGTGTGGGATTCCGATTGGTCCGGACGGCTCCATAGAAAATATACGGCATCCCTATTGTACAGAGGGACTATCCCATGTCACAAGTTTGTAAATCGGATGCCATGCCTGATTGGTTGGGTTAAAATCTTGCTGTATTCAGGATCCATTTCAAATGGGCAAGGAGAGTTGTATGTTGGCATTGTGGATGAGTTTATTGGCTTGTGGAGATAAAGAAGATCCAATCATTGAAGATACAGGTGTTCAAACAGTCTCAGAAGATTGTACGGATGGAGTAGACAACGACGGCGATGGATACATCGATTGCGAAGATGCTGAATGTTTGAGTGACGATGAATGTGAGCTGGTAGAAGATTGTACAGACAGCATCGATAACGATGGTGATGGAGATGTCGATTGTGATGACTCCGATTGCGACGATTCCGATGATTGTGTGATTGAACCAGAGACCGATTGCACCAATGGTGTAGATGACGATGATGATGGTGATGTTGACTGTGACGACGCGGATTGTACTGGTGATGCCGCTTGTTTTGAAGCGGATTGTGCGGACGGTGCAGACAACGACGGAGATGGAACAATCGACTGCGACGATTCAGATTGTGTCGATTCAGCAGATTGCGTAGGGCAAGTAGAGACCGACTGCGTTGATGGCTTGGATGATGATGGCGATGGAGACATCGATTGTGATGACTCCGATTGTGCGGCTTCGTCTGATTGTATTGCAACGGGCGCCGAAAATTGTGCGGATGGGTTCGACAATGATGGTGACGGTGCGGTAGATTGTGACGATACAGATTGCGCACAAAATTCTTGCTGTACAATTGGCAACTTTGTTGAGTGTGATTGTACGGATGGTATAGACAACGATGGGAATGGGCAAACCGACTGTGACGATCAGTTGTGTACCTTCTTAGACCCTGCGTGTACAGGTGGAGGCGGAACGCCTGAACAGGATTGTACGAACGGTACTGATGATGATGGCGATGGGGCGATAGATTGTGATGATTCGGATTGTTCATCGGATGCCGCTTGTATTGTCCAGGGTGCAGAAATCTGTGATGATGATGGTGACAACGATGGCGATGGAGATATCGACTGTGCAGACTCAGACTGTGTTGGGAATCCATGCTGCGATACATCAAACCCTCTGGTGGACTTTTCCGAGTGCGATTGTACAGATGGATTTGATAACAATGCCGACAATGTGATCGATTGTGATGATACCTTCTGTCAGTTGTTTGATCCGGCGTGTACCGGTGGTGGTGGGGCTACAGAAGTAGATTGCGTAAACATTCAGGACGATGATGGTGACGGTCTTGTAGACTGTGACGATCCGGATTGTGCTGCAGATCCTGCATGCTTAATCGTAGGTACAGAGATATGCTCAGATGGTGGTGACAACGACGGTGATGGTGATATCGATTGTGATGATTCTGATTGTGCGGGATCGACCTGTTGCTCCGGTATCCCAATCAGTTTCTTTGAATGTGACTGTACGGACGGGTTTGACAACAATGGAAGCAACGGCGTTGACTGTGCAGATCCAACGTGTCTAATCGATCCGAATTGCCAGACAGGTGAGAGTGATTGTACCAATGGAGTTGACGATGATGGCGATGGAGATATCGATTGTGCGGATACCGATTGTTCGTTTGATCCATCGTGCTTGGGCTCTGGCGGTACAACCACCGGTGAGCAAGATTGCACGGACACCATAGACAATGATGGTGATGGAACGGTTGATTGTGCCGACAGTGATTGTGCCAACAACCTCTGTTGTTCTTTTGGTACTGCCTTTGAGTGTGATTGCTCAGATGGAATTGACAACGATGGGAATGGGCAAGTAGACTGTGCAGAAACGGTATGTTCTTTTGATCCCGCCTGTTCTTCAGGTGGAGGTCCATCTGGTTCTGGAAATGAGAACTGTACGGATATCTTAGACAATGATGCTGATGGTTTGAACAACTGTGCCGACTCAGACTGTGCCTTCTATCCCACCTGCTATGAGTCCAGCTGTGACGATGGGATCGATCAAGATGGAGATGGAGATATTGACTGCGCTGATTCAGACTGTGCCTTCCTCTGTTTGGAAAAGAATTGTTCTGATTCCGTAGATGATGATCACGATGGAGACATGGACTGTTTAGATGTCGATTGTGCAGGGTCAACTCAATGTGCAGAGACCGATTGCTTTGACGGCGTAGACAACGATGGAGACGGAAATACAGACTGTACGGACTCTGAATGCTATACAGACAGCGCCTGTCAGATCTATGGCTTTGATGGAACGTACACTATGGACGTTACGATTAGTACTGGGAATGCCTCAGTAGACGATTGTATTGGAACGTTGAACATTACGTTGACAACGGATGGATACAACCATGCAGATATGGCCGGAACAGGGTCCTGTACGAGTACCGCTCTTGGAACCATAGCGCTATCGCTCGATGGTTTTGGCTTTCAAAACTCAGGGACAACGTCTAGCTTTGGCGGACTCATCACCCATGTGAACGGTGCGAACGAAGCCTTCTATGGAAATATCGTGAATGGAAATTTGGTCTTTGATGTTGCAACAGCAACCAATACGATT
>CALDQI010000118.1:0-11533 GCA_937911635.1 uncultured Pseudomonadota bacterium
TCATCTTTATCGTTGGATTCGCCCACAAAGTTCAACTGTTTCAATGTTAAGTCAAACGGTCCCTCAAATCCATCTCCTATCAAGATTCCAACCGACACCTTTTGACGTCTTCGTCGCTCTAGAGATACAGCCGACACCACTCTTCCATAAGACTTCGCTGCAAACTGAGAAAAATCGATCTGCTGCACACCCGCATTGACTTCTACAGGGGTGGCATAATACAAATTCGCCCCTTGACCCATCCAAACGACAAACTGTACAGGCGCATCCGTTCCCACCAGTTCTATCTCTACGGCAGTGTTGTTGCTTAAATCAATAGAGTTTCGAGTGCGGATCGATGCAAAACCACCATTGTTTTCCAGTGATACTACGCCTTCTACACGCGTTGTGGAATCCAGATATTCAACATTGGCACTTGAACGACCACCCATGACCGTATCATTGAGTACCACCCAATCAAAAGGCTCCATTGCCATCGCCAACCCCAATAACCACATCATCATCATGATTAAGCATAGCCGATATAAAATGAATGACCAGTCTTGTGACAGTTGTGCTGAAACGGACGCAGTTACTTGAGGAAAACCTCAAATCATGATAGGGATTGAGCGCTTTGTTAGATGGAGTCCTCATGCCAAAATTGTCCCCTGCTCTCTCAGCCATCTTCGTTCTCGCCTCAAGACTTGTCTTCGCGCTGCTCTGTTTTAAAGCATGGCAAGGACAACTTGGATTCACAGCCCTACTCATTTTATTTGTAGCCGCAGGGCTTTTCTTTGTGGGTAAAAAAGGATTACCAGAAGCCGATCAAAAAACAGCCGCCTTCTGGGCAAAAGGTCTCTTTACGATTGTCGGTATCATGGCATTGCTACGACACCCAATCCCCTGTCCAAAAGATGCAGTGATGTGCGAACCACTCCCAGTATTTACTGCCATCCTTCAATATGTGGAGCAAGTCGATGGACAGACATTCCTTTTATTCGCGCTGTTGGCGATGGGCATCAAGTTCATCGGGGTTCTTTCCAGTGCTTTTGCATGGCATCTGCTGTTGATTGGACAGGGCATTCGATTTGCCTATTGGCAAAGTACGGTCACCGCATTCTTGATTGGTCGATTCATTGGTACCTTCTTACCAAGTACAATCGGACTCGATGGCTATACCCTATATGAAGCTGGACGATACTCCAATCAATGGACACGTGTAATTACAGCCAAAGGTTTGGAAAAGTTTATCGGCATCACAGGACTCTTTCTGGGAATTACCCTCACCTTACCGTTTGGCTATTCCGTCCTCCAAGACGTCACGTCAAAGGAAGGGGCCGCGATGACTTTGGCTTTAATTATCATTGGAGTCTGCGGTGGTGTATCCTCTGTAGTGGTCATGGGCTTAGTGAAACCCGGTCTATTGGTGTGGATCCTAAAAACCTTCGGCGGATTTCTCCCTGGCAAAATTAAAACGAAGGTCGAAGAGTTTACCGACGCAGTGGCTGCCTATCGTGGCAAAACAAAATTGCTTCTATTGGCTCTGCTCAGTAAGTTTGTAACGCACTTTACAACAGCCGTTGTCTACTACTTCACAGCTCTAGCCATCGGGGTTACAACCGCAGCCTTTTGGCCGATCGTCTTTGGATCAAACATTCAAATCTTGGGAACCATTTTCTCACCAACCATCGCCGGCGAAGGGGCTCGAGAGGCTCTCCAAGCCCTGTTGCTAGAAAAGCAACTCGGTGGTGTAGCACAAGCAGTCTTATCTGGTGCCCTAGGTTTCATCGCAGCAGAGGCGGCAACCATGTGGGGAGGTGCTTTCCTGTGGACTCGAACAGAATCATGGCGACCGTCCATTGCTCAGGTAGATGAACATGACGTCGATTTTGCGTGGCTCGAAGGGGATGACAATATTGCATTTGAAAACCTTCAAGAGAATCTTCAGAAAATCCGTGAAGAGCAAACAAAGCAAGCGACTTAAACGGGACTGACCCTACACGTATAGACTGACAAGAACTGCAAAATACGATACACTGATACTGAAACTGTTTGACGACACACCAGTGTTCAAGAGGCTTGTCATGAATCACAGATTGCGAAACATCATCCCTTATGGAATTGCCTGTACAGGTCTATTGATCGCAAATACCACCCATGCAGGAAATCTATCTCCGCAATCAATGAGTGAATGGAACGGCAAAAGTTACACTCAGGCATCATCCATTCAACAAGGATATGACATCGTGGTGCGACAACTTGGCCTCGCCATTGCCAACAAACCGCAAACGGTCACCAGTATGGGTATCCATGGTTTTGAAATGTCTCTACAAAACTCTGTGAGTTTTATAGATGCGGCTCGGTATTCCGATGGTTCACCGTCTCCTTGGAATTTGGCTTTTTCAGATGAAGAAGCTCCAGAAAACCTCTGGATCCCAAGCATTCACATTAAGAAAGGACTCCCCATGTCTTTTGAAATTGGTGCTCGTACGGGAATGATACAAGGAGACACAGGTTCTATTTTTGGGACGTATGCTCGATTTTCACCGGTGGAAAGCTATCGTAAAACCCCCGATATCAGTATGCAGGTTGGATATACAGGATACATCGGCAATTCTGAATTGGGCGTTGGAACCATGGATGCATCTGTCAGCATAGGAAAATCAATTCCATTTGGTCCGCTGACTGGAGTCAACTCTTCCGTATTTCGACCCTTTGTAGCCGGCGGTATGTACTGGCTTAGAGCAGACCCTCGATTGCAATCAAATGATGCTGAAACCTTAGGCATCTCAGCAGTCAGTGCCTTTAAAAAGTCGGATTCCTACACCGATGGCTATCAGTTGATGTCGATTGACGGAGGCTTTGAGATTGAGAGCAATGAAGTCATGTTTTCGATGGCTGCATCCTACTCTCCAGGAAACATTCTCTCCTTGCAGCACCAATTTGGATTTTCATTCTAACTCTAGATCCTCCTGCTGATTCCAATCGAGCACGACATCCAAGACATTTCCTTGGCTGTAGAAATCCACAAGTAGCTGATTGGGAAACCGATTTGTTTCGCGCTGACACCGTTCAAGATGCTCCCATAACACGTCATATTGATTGGCAGACAAAGAGTCCTCGATGTCTGACACCGGATTGGTAATGAAGTGATTGACATTGAAAAGTGACGCTGTATCTGGATTGCCTCGGTCTTCAATACACGAAAAGTCTTCATTGCTTTGAGCAGAGTAAGGATTGTCTATCCAGTGTGTCCATTGGTCCAAATACCCAAAATCTTCACCCCCACCACTGTTTGAAAAGAGAATCACCCGTTCATCTAGTTCAATCAAGTCACCCAATGTTGCCCACTCTTCTCCAACATCATGATGATGAAGCATCGCCATCAATCCAGCCTGTTCAAAAGCATTGAGGGTCGGTTCTGTATCCAATGCAGATTGCAGTGTGATAATGATCACTTCATTCGGATGAGTATCTACAAAATTAAAGATTCTGGTCAACCCTTCTACCAATGTCATGCTGCCCAATTCACAAAAAGAATGGCACAAATAGGCCTCGTCATTCCACAAATAGGTATCAAAATTGAGCGCTCGGATACCATCTTCCAACTGACGAGTAAACGCGAACTCTTGATTCGGAAAGTTCCATGCATCTTCAGTGGAAGACATGGCGTTGTGGGTGCCTGCAAACAGAACTGTATCCAAAGATCGGTCACACAACGTCGTTAGACCATTGCAAGTCTGTTCTATCTCCGAGCACGCTGTCAACATCAGCACACTCAAAAATATGGACAAGCAGTTCGTGTTAGGTATCGTCTTCACCATCACAATTAGAATCGACACCATCACCAGGAGTCTCTTCTGCTCCGGGATTCACTTCGGCATTGTCATCGTCACAATCCCCATCGGATGGGCTGTATCCATCACCGTCATAATCCATATATGCGGTATCAACTATGTCAACACCATAAAGCGCCTGAGTAACGGTATCAGATGGCTTAGCATCACATGCGGTGAGACCGAGTAACGTTGCCATGGCCAAACCGCTAGCTGGTTTGGATGGTTGTATGATCTGGCAAGCATTTGGCGTTACGTGATGTTCTTTGCATTTCGAACAATAATATAAATTGGACATATGGACTCCTATGAATTGCTTGAGACTTAGGTATCGTCTTCACCGTCACAATTAGAATCGACACCATCACCAGGAGTCTCTTCTGCGCCGGGATTTACGTCGGCATTTTCATCATCACAATCCCCATCGTCAGGAGTGTATCCATCACCATCATTGTCCCAGCTTGCTGTATCTGGCACACCGTACATCACGGCAATAGAAGTGTCCTCACCAATACTGGTATCGGTGTCTGTCACCGCAGTATCTGTTGTAGAAGTGTCTTTGTCCTCATCTCCACATGCTGTGAGACCGAGCAATGTTGCTAAGGCAACCCCAGTCATTGAAACCGATTTGTGAGTCGGTTTTTGAACAGTACAAGCCGTGTTGCTATGGTGGTGTTCACCACATTTTGGACACAAGTATAATCGTCCCATGAAAGCTCCCAAAATACATCTGTATGATTTATTGTATAGGAAAAGGGAGAGCAACGTCAAATACAATTTTGTATGAGAACTCACATCTCTTTACACTGTCGCCCACTTTCCGATACCCACACTTGGAATAGCACGACGAATCGAAGACTTAATGATTTCTCCAAGCACTTGAGCACCGCCGGCCATCTCTAGAAGCTCATCCCGTCCTTCGGACTTACTAAGTTTTCGACGGATGAGATCCGGACGAAGATAGAACTTCATGTAGGCCTTGGTTCTATATGCACGAAGCTGTTCTGCAGTAAACGTCTCTGTCTCAAGCTGCGGAATGTTTCCACCACCGTTGATGGTATAATCTTTCCAAAAATCACCATCGACATACCCACGCTCTTGTGCGATACGGTACAAGTCAGTTGCAGGAAGGGCTGTAGCTACAGAGAACGATGCCCAGTCAAGTCCAAGACTACATGCAAACTCAATCATATCTTCAACATCTTGAGGAGCTGCATCATAATAGCCCACCATGAAATACCCGCGGGTATCCACCCCTTCTTCACGACAAATACGGAATGCATTCCTTGTCTGTTCTAAGGTTATCTGCTTGTTCATAATTTTGAGAACGCGATCTGTACCTGCTTCAACACCCATATGAATCGAACGAAGACCCGCGCGCTTTAACAAGCGAACCACTTCTCTATCGATGGTGTCGACGCGAGCCCGAATGTTGAACTTGACTTTCAAGTTTCGACGAAGAATCTCATTGGAGAAATGCCGCATCCGTTTTTTTCCAATCGTGAATGTTTCATCAAAGAATACAATCTCTCTAACACCGTGATTGTTGACGAGATACTCCATTTCATCGACGACCAGTTCGACACCGCGAAAACGAAGTTTCTCAGAGTACACCTGTGAACAATACCCACAATGCCACGGACATCCACGCGTCGTCACCATCGTCGCAAATGGTTGTAAAAGTGTCAGACAATGATAATCTTTCACCGTCATCAAATCCCACGCAGCCATTGGATACTTGTTAATATTCTTGGAAAGTGGTCGGGCCGGATTTTTACGCACAGATCCGTCTGGTAATCGGACACAGGTACCCAAGATATCTGTCCAATCTGATCCGGATTGAATACGCTCACAAATTTCTAGCAGCGTCTCTTCACCATCTCCAATCACAGCAATATCAAAGCAATCCCAAGAAAGTGATTCTTCTGGATAGATTGATAACTGGGGACCACCGACAACTACAATGGCTTTAGGAGCCGCCTCTCGAACCATTTGTGCAATCTCAATCACGGCTGGCCAACCAAGCGTTTTTGCCGTAAGAGCAACAATGTGTGGATCATAATCGCTCACGCGTCCATGAGCATCCTTTGGATAAATGTTCTCCACGTGCAAATCAATATAATCCACATCAAAGCCATTTTGACGAACCCAGGCAGCCAATGAGGACAACGCAAGGGATGGAAAGATTCCGAGTTTTTCTGCGGCCTTCTTAGACAGTGGCTGCTGATCGGCGGCTTCGTGGTACTTAATAAACTGTACACGGGTTTTGCTTCCGTTGCGTATAGTGAAACTGGCTGATTCCATAGTCTACTCAGTGTTGGAGGATATCATTCACAAAAAACGAGTGATGTCTTATATAGATTAGCACATGAAACAGTGTAGAACAATCTTAACCAATCTGCGAAATACCCCACACACAGTTATGCCACTGATAAATCCACACAATACTCCACCAATCCAGACGTACATAAAAAGTTTCAGTAAAAATCTACAGGGGTTGGATCTAGCGAATATTTGTTCTGTACGTTACAATTTACTTGTAAGACTTTATCAATCTCACAAATACACTTTTAAAGAGAGACGATTGCGGACGTTGAGTTTTCAAAGAGACACAGGGACCTCTTTGAATGCATCGCTGTAGATACTATTGACCGCCGAACTCTCTTGGAGACGAACATATGGTTAAAAGATTTTTTCAAGCGCTAATTCGAGCGGGTCTATTGATTCTGTTGATGGTTTTAGTCGTCATCAATATGTGGCAAAACAATCGTATGGAAGCCAAGCAGATTCAAATCTTAAGCCAGCTAGAAAAACTGGAACGACGGATGGGTACAGGTGTTTCTGTTTCTCAATCATCCAATCGATCCATGGAACAGACCTCTAGTGGAATGAGTTCAAAATCTGGGAATCTCTTGGAAGCAGACTCTTACCAATGGAGCACACCTGACACTCAGCAAGGTGGCACTCTATACATGAAGATGAGTTCAGATCCCAAAGGGCTGAATTTCTTGATCGAAAATGGCGCAGATGTATCGACCATCCAAAGTTATGTCTCAGTTGGCCTTGTTGAACGACACCATGAAGACCTTACCAAATATGGTCCCGCATTGGCTACCTATTACGGCCGCAGTGACGATTACAAAACGTACACCTTCCATTTACGGGATGACGTTTTGTGGCACGAGCCAGCCGTAGACAACGCCTCTGGAGAATACGATTGGTTATTGAATGGTGAGAGTTGTCGAGAAGGTCACTTTATCAGTGGACGATGCCGCGTAACTGCCCACGACGTTGTCTTTATGATTGACATGATGATGAACAATCAAGTCGCTGGTGCCGCTCCACTCCGATCCTATTTTAAAGACTTGGATAGCTATTCAGCACCAGATGACTTCACGTTGGTATTGAACTTCAAACAGAAGACGTTTAAGAACAACAATGTCTCTAAATGGGTCTTTCCGATGCCCGAGTTTCTATACGCCTATGACCAAGATGGTGAGCGCTTTGACGAAGAGATTATCGGTACTCGATACTCTGAGCATTGGTACAATCCTAATGGACTAGGAAATGGACCATATCGCTATGTAAAGTTCCAAAAGGGTGAGAGAGTCGTTCTGGAAAAGGATCCTATGTATCCACTTGGCAACAACAACTTTGACAAGATCATTCTTCAGATCGTGAAAGATGAAAATCAACCCCAAAGAATGTTGCGTAAAAAGGATCTACACATCAGTACCCTTTCCAAACCACAATATCGCAAACAATACCTAGAAGCGGATGATACCTCTCCATTCAAGAATGGAGAAATCCTGAATGATACGTATTGGAGTTGGGGCTACAGTTACATCGGATGGAACTCTGAAACAGCCTTCTTCTCTGATAAACTGGTTCGCCAAGCAATGAGTCATGCGTTCAATGCCGACAAGTTCCTCGAGGAAGTATACTTGGGTCTTGGAAAAAGGACCAGTGGACCAATTAGCCCAGACCTCCCTTACTACGACAGTTCTCTACCTCTAATCCCTTTCGACTTGGATAAGGCTGCACAGCTTCTAGATCAAGCAGGATGGACAGATACAGATGGGAATGGAATCCGAGACAAGGTCGTCAACGGAACCAAAGTCGATTTTGAGTTTAGTTTCATCATCGTTGCGGGTAGTTCGACGGTTAAAACCATTGGGGAAATCTTTAAAAATGACTTGCTGAAGATTGGTGTAAAGATGAGTTTACGACCACTTGAGTGGGCCAACATGCAAAAGAAGTTGCATTCAAAAGACTTTCAAGCCATCACATTGGGCTGGGGGACAAGTCCAGACATCGACTTTTATCAGTTGTGGCACTCCACACAGGCGGATATTCCAAAAGGAAGTAACTATGTTGGCTTCCGAAACGCTAAGGCAGACAAAATCATTGAAGATATGGAATTAGAGTTCGATATCAACAAGCGAATTGAACTCTCCAAAGCCTTTCATCAAATCGTATACGATGAACAGCCGTATACATTCATGTTTCAAAGTAAGAACCCCTACTTCTACGTCAAAGATCTTCAGAATGTCTCGACGTTGAAGGTCAGACCCTATTTTGATCCAAAACCGTGGTACCTCACGCAAGAGTAGGAGTGCACAATGTTGAAGTATGCATTAAAACGTATCTTGCTAATGATTCCCACCTTCTTTGCCATTAGCTTTTTGATCTTCGTCCTTCTAAACTTTGCGCCTGGAAATCCTGGGGCACAAATGCTGTCTGCAGAAGGGTCTCAAAATGCTCAAACAAGCGGCGATCAAAGAGAGGCCTATCGCATTTTTAAGGAACAGTTCAACTTAGACAAGCCCATCCTGTGGAATGATCGATACAATCTTGAAGGGACTGATATCGAAGAGACTTTGGTCACCATTTTGAACCTCGACAAAAATATACCTCCTCAGGATAGAATCGATGCCCAAGACCGTATAGAAAATTGGGGACGATATGCCGTTCCAGGCCTCATAGAGACACTGATGAACTCGAATACAGTAGAGGTTCGAGCCCTAGCCAGTGAACGATTGGCCATCAATGCGAAAAAACGACTGATCGGTCAATACTCTAAGGACATCTCACCAGAAGACAAACTCAGCAACAAAGAGATTGCCAAAGAAAACAATCGAATTAAGAAATGGTTCTTTAGTGCCGGTGACACTAGTGCTGAAGCCGAAATCACTGCCAAATGGAGTGACTGGTGGAAAACCAACCAAGACGACTGGGCGTACACTTCTTCTGACAAGTTTGGAATCTTGCTTTTCGATACTCGATTCGCAAAGTATTGGTACAATCTGTTGCGATTGGATTTTGGTATCTCACACTTGGATAAAAAACCAGTTCTAGAAACCGTATTTAGCAAACTGAAGTACTCGATTACACTCGCTGTCAGTTCAGTATTCTTGGTGTATTTGATGTCTCTTCCACTTGGGATTTGGTCCGCAGTCAATCAAAACACCGTCAAAGACCGAGTGATTACAGCCATTTTGTTTATGTTGTACAGTTTACCTTCGTATTTCACGGCGGTTATTTTACTCAATCTGTTTTCGGTTCAGTGGGAAATATTTCCGAGCATCGGTTTCGAAAGTATGGAAGCAGATCAGATGACGACAATACAATACATCTGGGATGTGATTAAACACGTGACCCTACCCATTGTTTGTATGAGCTACGGTTCATTGGCGGCACTATCTCGATATGCTCGAACGGGGTTGCTGGATGTCATTCGGGCGGACTACATTCGAACGGCTCGTGCAAAAGGATTACCAGAAGGCATTGTCATCATCAAACACGCTGCTCGAAACGGAATGATTCCAATTTTAACATTGATGGCGACCCTTCTTCCGGCACTGATTGGTGGCTCTGTCATCATTGAGGTCATCTTTGGGATTCCGGGAATGGGTTCGTACATCTTTGAGAGCATTACCTTGCGAGATTACAACGCTGTGATGGCTGTCCTGCTGATATCAAGCACACTGACCTTGATTGGTATGCTTCTTTCCGATCTTTCTTATGCGCTTGTAGATCCGCGCATCACCTTTGACTAGAGGCGATTATGACGACTGAATATGAAAATCGCATTGAAGAAGAAGACGATTTAAGCTTTGGCGACATCGTTTGGGGACAATTTAAGAAGAACAAAGTGGCATACTCTTCGCTTTGGCTATTGGGTATCTTGCTGCTGATTGCAATCTGTACGCCCTTGTTTGCTTCTGGACGCCCCTTCTACTGGTCAGAAGATGGTGTCACCACCTACCCTTGGTTTTCGTCCCTATTTGATCGGAACTACTATGAAAATGGGGTGGATATCTTCTTCAACCTGTTGCTCGTTTTGGGTCTGCCACTCTTTGGTATATTCCTTTTCCGAGTCCGCCAAGTCAAAGCGACAGGGTTGCGTAAAAGACCCAGAAGAAAACAACTGGGACGAGAAGGCTCCATTTTGTTGGGCTTCTTCTTTATTGTCTTCGTAGGGATTTTGGCCAAGCCCTATCAACAACCCTACGTACAGTTTCATGACACCTACCTAGAGTACGAACTGGCCTCCGATATCGAAGCGGTAAAAACGGCTCTTGCAACCCAAAAAGAAGACTCCAAGAAACTGACGGATGAACAGAAAGAACTGATTACAACAGTAAAACGGTTGAGTTTGGAACCAGATGAACTCAAGCAAGAGGGTGACCTCTCTGCGATGTTTGCCCCCATTCCGTATGCGTTTCGAAAAACTGGATTCCCCGCACTTCAAAAGCAAAGCTGGAAGCATTGGATTGGAGTCGATAGTGCAGGACGTGATGTCGCAGTACAAATGCTGTACGGCATTCGTATCTCGCTATCGATTGGTGTCATCGCAGTGGGGATTTATGTCACCATCGGAATCATCATCGGTGCTCTAGCAGGATACTTTGCCGGCGTAGTAGATATGCTCGTACAGCGAGTCATCGAAATTGTGATGTCTGTTCCAGTGCTGATTGTGCTGTTGGTACTGATCGCCTTCATTGAAAAACCTTCGATTTACCACATCATGCTGATCATTGGGCTCTTTCGATGGACGGGGGTCGCAAGACTCGTTCGTGGGGAGTTTTATCGCCTGAGGAATCTGGACTTTGTGACCAGTGCCGTTGCGTTGGGGTACAAGCCCAGACGGATTATCTTCCAGCACATCCTCCCCAATGCGTTGGGGCCCGTGTTGGTTGCTGCAACCTTTGGGGTTGCTGGTGCGATTCTGACCGAAAGTGGACTCTCCTTTCTCGGATTTGGAGATGTGAGTGTTCCGTCTTGGGGACAAACCCTAAAAGATGGATACGACAGCAGTACTTGGCACTTGATTTTGGCGCCTGGATTTGCAATTTTTGCGACTGTATCGATTCTCAACCTCGTTGGGGAAGGTCTGCGAGATGCCCTCGACCCGAAGATGAGAAAGTAAAGTTAAGGAGAAGACATGACAAAACCACTCTTAGAACTGACGAATCTTCGAACCTACTTTCACACCGATATCGGGACTGTAAAAGCCGTCGACGACCTCACCGTCAAGGTACTGCCCGGTCAAACTCTGGGTATCGTTGGAGAATCGGGGTCTGGAAAATCGGTCACCAGTTTGACCGTAATGCAGCTCCTTCCAGAACGAGTCGCCAAGATCGAAGATGGCTCACAGATTATTTTTGATGGGCGCAGTCTCTTGGGTCTATCCGATGAAGAGATCCGTGCCATTC
>CALDQI010000119.1:0-6924 GCA_937911635.1 uncultured Pseudomonadota bacterium
AGCATATAAAATTTATCAAATTCTTCTAAGTCACCAAAAGCCTTTTTATAGATATCCTTATTTTCAATGACGATATCATAATCAAGTACTGTGACATATGCTTCAGCATATATCGGATCTGCAAATCCTGAATTAATCGAACATTCGAGTCTACTTGATCCTCTGTAAGTGGCTGTCCCTTTGTTCCTCCAACATTTTCAACTCCGATGGAAATGTGATTGAAGCCAATACAATGCCTAGCAAAACTATCTTCTGGAAGTAAACGATGAATCGTTCCATCTCTATCCACTAAAAAATGGGCGGATACATTGACACTACCTGCCCTACGAATATCTCGACGTCCACCAAGAGTAGCCGAAGCGAACGTATTCCATGTAGAAGATGCAGTGGAGACTCCTGTCCAGTGAAGCACAACCATCTTTGGTTCTAAATATTTGGGGGCATCTGGGCCGTAGTGTGTGGCAAAATATGCCTCCATACCCCGCTCTCGAGCTGGTTGATTGGGCAACCTCCATTCATGGATTGCAAGTGGCTCAACAGGTTCTGCAAGACCATGCTGCATCCAAAACCAGATCAACACAACTAGGCTCGCCCTTCTTCAATTGCGAGGTTCGCCAATCGATCCGCCTCATCATTCTCAGGGATATCTGCATGTCCAGCCACCCAACGAACGGTAATGTCATTCCACTTTTTGACCGCCGCTCGAAGTGGAAGAATGATGTCTCTATTGGCCTTGGCTTTCCAGTTTTTGGTTAAAATGCCCACCACATATTGACTATCGGTACACACCACGACTGGCGTCTTGTTGTCTATACCTTCTGACTCTAACAATTCCATAGCATCTAAAACTGCAGACAGTTCAGCTTTATTGTTTGTTCCTTCCCCCAGATATCGATAGTGCTTGATCTCCTTATCTGGGAGTTGGATGTAGACGCCCGTACCACACGGACCAGGATTCCCGACGCAGGATCCGTCTGTAAAACAACGAACCGTCTCAGCAGACAATCCCTCTAAAAACTTCCGAACATCCTTCTGGGCAGCACTCTTTTGTTCGTTTGTACGGGTGTGGGAAGATCCGAATTTCTTACGCACGTTGGGTTTGGCATCGTCCAACTTTGGAGCACTTTCACCCTTGTCAAGCGGCTTCGAAGGCTCACTGCTCAGCTGAATATTTTTCGCTGAGGCCCGATAAATGGTCGCTCCTTCTTTGGTAGAATATCGAATTCCCACCAACCCATTCGATTGGTTCAGTTCATCTACCTCATTGACCTGTGCCCAAACCTTCTTTCCTTTAAACAATGCCGGTTTCCAAAGCATGCCTTCTCCTGTCTCAAACCCACGTGTATGTAACGAATGCCGTCTCGTTATTCAACTACTGAATTCCTCTCTGAAATCGGAAATGAACGAATTTTCGTTGAGGACCGGAGGCGAAAGAGAAGTTTCGCAGGTTTACAAATGTTCCTATCCCACTGCATTTCGATACTCGTACAACGAGTGATTGAAACAACCAACAGAGCACCCTCCTTCAACCATTTCGTTACGACATTGATGGATCGACTCCGAATGCCAGAGTGTATGCAAGCGTTCTTCAAAGACATTTCCCTTTATTAGACCCGTGCCATTCCATACACAGCATGGAAGAAAGTTACCCTCATAGGTGATGCCGTACTGTTCGACGAATCCTAAACATCTTATATTCTCGATGGTTTCGCCAGCATGATATTTGAGTGAATCCGCATAGAATGAACGTCGATTGGCATACTCATCGTTGTCTCGGATGATGGCTTCTACCTGTTCGGTCCAAAGAGTCTTATGCAAATCACTGGTCAAATAGAGTTCCGGAGCATCATTGACCGGCCAAAAATCAAGGGACACTCCAAGTTCTTGACACACTTGATAGAGATCCCAGAGCTGATGAACATTTTTATTGGTCACAGTACAGTACACAGAACAAGGGATGTCAGATTCTAAACGGACCAACCGAATGGCTTTCAATGTTCGTTCATAAGCCCCTTCTTGACCTCGCAATTCGTCGTGCACTGCGCCAATCCCATCCAACGAAAAGGACAAGGATGATACCCCTGACTCTTTGAGCCAGCCCCAATGACGCTTTAAGAGCAAACCATTTGTAGTAATATTAACTGCCAAACCTCGCTGACGAGCTTCAGAAATGACCAACGGCAAGTCGGAATGAAGAAACGGCTCTCCTCCGGTAATAACAAGCACCTTGGTACCTATTTCCGATGCATCATCCAATATCGGCCACAGTTTATCCACATCCATGTTTTGGGGATTGTCCCACAAATCACAGAAGGAACACGTCAAATTACAGCCCCGATTGATAAGGAGCAACATTGTTCGTTCTTTAACCGGAGTGTACTTCGGTAAAAACTCACTTTCTATTTGTCTCCTCTGAATACTTCTGGTGAGCAGCTCTGTAAAGTGATCTCGACCACGATAACGTTCCGGATGCTGATAAACGTTCAGGTAGCACTGACCAACATTGATCCAAGAGAGGCGCTCAGCAACTTCTTGTCGATCGGACAGATGCTTTGTCGAATGTATCGTTTGTTTCAAAGCAGTCAACATTTCCTCTGCTGTTTCAACATAGGTAAACTGACCCAGATCTGGTATTCCTTCAGCGCCCTTTCGCGTCGTTAGGATTGGCTTGCCAACAGCCAAATACTCGAGCAATTTGAGGCGGGTACCTCCCCCATCAAACAGTGGACAGAGAAACACATCCGCCATATTGAGATGGCCAGCCAAGTCATCCACCACATCTGTAAATGTGATCCGAGGGTGGGAGTAGTATCGCGGTGGATTAAGGCCAGTAATTACAAACTGTACTGCATTCAGAGTGGGGTCAGCCTCCACCAACGGGATTAAATACTCCGCAATGAATCGAACGGCATCGGTGTTGGGTGCGTAGTGAAGCGTTCCATGAAAGAATACAACAACCTTATCATCCACCTTCCACGTTCGGCGCCACTCTTCTCTTCGTATACGACCCTGCTGAATCGTTTGTACCGACACACCGTGCGGGATGACTGAAATATCGTTGGCATGGACACCCATCTTGACCATTGCCTCTTTGTCATCTATCGACACTGCTATCACGTCATCCACGAGTTTTAACGCAACGGTCTCCATACGACGAATACGATCTACCTCATGGCCATACGCTTTGAGTCTCGCCCACTCAACATTGTGCTGAACGATCGAAGATCGAACTGTTTCACCTCTCAGCTTACCCACAATTTTAGAGGCTAGATATGAAGTCAATCCGTATCCTGGAAACTCCGCCTGAAAGACATCAATATTTTCAGCCAACCCAACGGCAACCAATCGAATTAGCCAGGAGGGATCAAACTGAGCAGAATACAGAAAATACTCTTCGACTGGATATCCTACCCAACGACACCATCTCTCTGCCAGCCTCTCCCCCCGTCCAATTAATGGCCAATCTTCCATGGCTCGAAATCGATCGGGAAAGTATTTGTATTCAAAATAACCGGATTTATGAACTCGGATATAGGTATCCCTATCTGATGTGGCAATGAAAACATCCTGACCCAAAAGAGAAAAAGATCGTGCGGTTTCAACTATCTTTACAGCTGCTCCGTGATTTGTAGGGAGTAAATCGGATCTGGTCGCAATACACACATTCATAAAGGTCCTAGTTATGCAGTGAAAATATTGTAACGAAAAGACTTCCCCTCGCCCATATGAGTTTATGTAGAACAGGTCACAATTGTGACGTGAAGGAGACATCACGGCAGTAAAGATCCGAAATCAAAAAAAATGGTTGTATAGAATCTGATTTTCCAATACGCATGAGACCATATTATCTCAAATTATCAGACAACTATGGAGTTTCAATGAGCAATCCTCGTTATCAAGCCATCCAGGCAGCCACTTCTCGAACCCCCAGAACATTCGAACCTCTTGTTGATGAAACCGGTGCACCCTACTCTGTCGATGAGTATTTTGGATACCGATGTTTTACCAAAGCAGACATGGCAAATCGATTGCCAGCATCAACTATGAATCGTTTTGAGGGCAGCTTAGAAGAAGGCAAAACATTAGAGCGAGATCTTGCAAATCACATTGCCCATGCCGTTTATCAATGGGCACTTGAACAAGGTGCAACACACTTCTGTCATTGGTTCCAACCGCTGACTGGTGCCACAGCTGAAAAGCATGATGGATTCATTCAGTTGGGCGGAGACGAGCCAATATTCTCCTTCTCTGGCTCTGAACTGATTCAATCCGAGCCAGATGCTTCTTCGTTTCCAAATGGTGGTTCTCGAACTACATTTGAAGCCCGTGGATATACTCTGTGGGATCCCTCTAGTCCCATCTTCTTGATGGAACGAGAAAACGGTTCAACGCTTTGCATCCCAAGTACGTTCGTATCCTACTTCGGAAATGTACTCGACAGCAAAACTCCACTCCTTCGTTCTATGGATACTCTTGAGGAACGTGCAATCGAACTTTGCACGAAGCTTGGAGAAACGGAAGTGGATAAAATCATCGCGACAGCAGGTCCAGAACAAGAATACTTTCTAATTGACAAAGCGTACGCTGCCCTTCGTCCGGACATCCTTCTGACTGGACGTTCAGTATTGGGTGCCTCAGCCCCAAAAGGTCAATCCTTGGATGATCACTACTTCGGGTCGATCCCATCACGGGTTGCAGCCTTCATGCACGAAGTGGAAATGGAACTGTACAGTCTTGGTATCCCTGTAAAGACGCGTCACAACGAAGTCGCGCCTTGTCAATTCGAGGTGGCCATTGTCTACTCCGAAGCAAACATCGCCGCTGATCACAACCAGCTGGTCATGGAAATGTTGAAGCGTGTGGCTTCCCGTCATGACTTTCACTGCTCTTTACATGAAAAGCCATTCAAGGGTGTCAACGGATCTGGTAAGCACCTCAACTGGTCTCTCGCCGACAACTTGGGTCGCAATCTGTTAGACCCCACGAAGACACCAAGCACAAACATTCGATTTCTGGCATTCTTGACCTCTGTGCTGTTGGGAGTCCATCGCAGTGCTGGTCTTCTTCGTTCTGCGATTGGAACCTACAGCAATGACTTTCGATTGGGCGCCAACGAAGCACCACCAGCCATCATCAGTGTATTCTTAGGAGATCAACTCAGTCGAATTTGCGATAGACTCGCCAACGGTGACGATCTGCCTACAGATTCTGGAAATTCAATGCTGCAATTGGGTGTAGACGGTTTGCCCGATCTCAAGCAAGATACAACCGATCGCAACAGAACCTCACCGTTTGCGTTCACTGGTAACAAGTTTGAATTTCGTGCTGCAGGTTCTAGTGCCTCAGTATCCTTCCCCCTCACATGTGTGAATGCGGCAGTTGCTGACGGGATTGAGCAACTCCTAGCCTTAATTGAAGAAAAGGAAGATGTCCTCGAAGCCATCCGAGAAGGCATCCGTCTATCGAATCCAATCCGATTTGAAGGCGACAACTATTCCGATGCGTGGGTTGAAGAAGCCGAGAATCGAGGCCTTCCTCACTACCGAAAAACCCCACATGCATTGGCTGTACTCACCCATGACAGCACCATTGAATTGTTTGAAGGCTTGGGAATCCTATCTAAACTGGAACTTAGCAGTCAGTATCACGTCAAAATTGAGCAATACATCACTCACGTGACCATTGAAGCAGACATCCTACAACAATTGGTTAAACAGTTCGTATTGCCTTCAGCCATTGCAGAGCGCACCGCCGCATGCGCAGATGTGGCGGCTCAAAGCGCTGTGTTTGGATCCGATTCAACAGACAAAAGCCATGCTTTAGCCATTCACGATCTGATTCAACAACTGAACTCAGAGCAAAAAACTCTCGAAACGGCTCTCCGTACAAACGCAGGAATCAAAGATGAGCAAGCGCAAGCTGAACACTTGGCACTTAGTGTGGCTCCGCAAATGGAGGCTTTGCGCGATGTCTGCGACAACATCGAGTCCATCGTTGAAGACAGCCGGTGGCGTCTACCCAAATATCGTGAAATGCTGTTCCAAAACTAAAAACGCATAGAATATACGTATACTGTATGTCCACAAAAGCACCTCCATGGAGAGGTGCTTTTCCTGTATATAAACATCGAGATTGTCATGACACCAGAATCCAAATTACAAAGCATCTTGAGCCAGTGGGACATGGACCCCACATTGCATACCAGCCCGCATCAAGGTCTCATCAACCAAACATTCTTGGTGGGTGAACCAATTACAGGGGTACTACAGTGGGTCAACCCAATCTTCGATGCACGAATTCACACCGACATACAAGCACTCACCAATCATCTCAAAGCCAAAGGTCTAGCGACAACTGAATTGTTGCCCACCAAAACTGGAGGCCTCTACATCGATGATACAGAGAGCGGCTACTGGAGGGTGTTGAAATATATCAAGGGTAGAACCTTTGATCAGATTCCTTCAACAACTTTAGCTCACGAGGCTGGAAAACTAGTCGGGCGGTTTCACGATGCAATGTGCGACTTCGATCACACTTGGCAAGCACCCTTTCGGGATGCTCACAATACCACGCTTCGAATGAACAATCTGACACAAGCACTGAACGAGCACACAGCGCACCCATTGTACGATCAAGCCTACACTCTAGGTCAACAAATCTTACGGGATTGGTCCAACTGGAGTGGTACGCTCAATTTGCCCACACGCGTCAATCATGGAGATCTAAAGATTTCCAATCTGCATTTCAATTCAGATGATACCGATACAAGTAGAATTACTATTAATCATATGAATCAAAATAAAAGATATAATTTAAATAGAGATGATACTTTTGGAATTGCTATTAATAATAATGTAATTGGTATAGGTACTAATTTTTATATTACTAGCAATATTAATATTATAGCAAATGAAACTACACTAA
>CALDQI010000120.1:0-3053 GCA_937911635.1 uncultured Pseudomonadota bacterium
TGCGAGGACGAAGCTGCTTGCGAATACTTTCTTCCCAAAACCCAGTCATCCTTTGCTGTAAATCGGATTCCAATTCGTCCCCCATCCACCGACCAGCCGCCCGTAAGAAATCCGTCACATCTGCTTTACCCCAATGGTACAGACTGAGCCAACCAACAGATTGCAGAAGTTGCCACGAAGAGAAATTACCCAGTCTCCATTCTCGATGCATCCAAAGCTTCGCAGAATTACACGCGATCAACGTTCGATCCAAATCCAGCAATACCAGCGTACTCATGATCTATGCCCATCCTGGGAAAAGGTTTCATTCCTGACATAACACATGTTTCTATTGAGCCCCCATCCCAAACACAACCGTCGACATCCAAACTGAGTGATGTGGTCTATTGAATAGACTTACAGATTCCGTATACGTCAAACGAAAATTGCTCGATTTACGGATCGTCGACTGTCTATGACATTCAAAATGGGTTAGGGGTCATACTAGATTGTGAGTATCGATGAAACAAGAATTCTACAACCAAAAAGATGAACAAGCGCACCCATCAGAAGACATGCCGGGTTTTGGACTGGCTGCCTATGGATGTTTATTACTCTGTTTCTTCCTTCTTGGAATCGCCGGAATGGTGTCGAGCACTTCGTCTATGTTGCAAGCAACCTACTCTCGCCCCCCCTTCTCTTTATCGCCAGGAAATCAGGTTGAAGTTTGGCGAACTCAACCAATGCGAGATGCCAAACTTCTCAAGCTCACTGAAATCCCCCTGTGGTACCACGATGAAGGACGAAGAGGGACTGAAGCCTGCGCCTTGAGTGAAACCGCACTCTTACGCATTGATGGGTCTGATGCTTGGAAGGTTCCCTACACAGCGATGGAGTCCGTGCGAAGTTTCAGACAGGATGAAACGATGGTTGCCGTCGTGACAACACAAGACGGTGAGCAAATCCACTGTCTATTTTTACCGGGTGAAGGAGTCGGGAGATTTACTCGCGTCGTAAAAAAACTAATGAACGGTGCACCAACTAGAGTCAACGATTGAGCCTACAACTGTCGAAGTTCCTTCTCCAATACTTCTATCTTACGTTTCATTCGTGGATGTCTCTCTCCAGCCCAGAGCAACCCGTCTCCAAACCGCACTGCCAGTTTGTAATAGCCTATCGCTTTATCTGCGAGTACTGTGGCTTGCTGTGATAGTTCCTCTTCAAAGATGCTGGCCTGTGTCGGTGTAAACTCTGGTGGTGGCGGCAGCATCCTCAATTCATCAAAGAAGAGCACCATCGAATCAGCAAAATGTTCGAGCGATACCATGACGTATTCAGGTTCTTGCAGCTGAATGATGACTTGTATCTGATTTTCCGCTTGTAAGATCCAGTTGGCGCGCTTATCCATTTGAATCTTCAAGTCTTCTGTTGGTTCCAATGGAGTCTGACTCGCAAGTTGCAATAAATGATCACAGATGGCCATCCGTGCACGGGCTTGAAGCCAAGACCACTCGTTGGGTTGTTCAATTTGAGTCAACACCTTCTCAATTCTACGAATGCCCCGTTCTATTTGACCGGACTGAATTTCTGCAGATCCCAAGGCGAGATGCACCCCCCTCCGATCTCGTGCACTCAGTTTACGCCAGCGAAGTCTTTTGAGGGTTCGAACAGCTTTTTTGTGTTCTCCCAAATTGGAAAGAATCAATCCACGTCTGTAGGCTATATTGAGTCCAAAATCTCCAGCCAAACGCAAGATGTACAGCTCATTGTATACTTGAAGGGCCGGCTCATATTTACCCTGCAGCTCTAAGTTCCGAGCCCATTCAAATCGAATGGTAGGTGTGTCATACTCGAGAACCAAATCGTCCAAGATTCTTTGAGCCTGAACATATTGACCTTGACGCTGAAGAGTGTGAACCTGCTCTATCGAATCGGTAGAGGAGATCGCCAAACTCATCCACCCCATCAACAGTACCCACATTTTACCTCCAATACAGAATCTCCTATCAACATAGACCATTCCGATTCTATTTGGTTCCACAAATGAGAAAAATATTACTTTTGTATTGTGTAGTGAGACAAATCCTCTATAATTAAATTGCTGCTGGGTGGGTGATTGTGTACATGGTGACCCCCGTGCGTCTAAACTTAGGCAGAGTGTACAATAGCGGGCGTCTGGCCCCGTTTGGAGAGCGACCGAAGCTATTGTCCGATGACCCCATTTCTTTCAGTGGGGCTCAACATCAAGCACACACCGCCACAGCGGCTTTCTTCAACAAATCAAACGTATCTAGAGCGATTAGCGTTCCGCAACCACTTGAGAATCCATCGCATTGATGATTGGTCCGATGTCCGACAAGAAGGATACCACATCAGCATCTTGTATCTTACGGCGGTAGGTACCATGATACTGAACGGGGTCCAATACACGGTTGCCTTTATCTAGTTGGTAGTGCAAATGAGGAGCCGTAGATCGACCAGTATTCCCAACATACCCGACTGTATCACCCACCTTTACAGTTTGTCCTTCTTTGACGCTGGCCTTCTCTAGATGCAAATATTTGGCCAGAGTACCATCAGAGAACTTCAACTCTACACAATTTCCGTTGTACTTAAAATTGCCAAAATTCACTCGGGTTACTGTTGCACTTTTTGGTGCATAAGTGGGTGTGCCAACTGGAGCTTTCCAATCCATTCCTTTGTGACCCCGTCCATCTTTGAGAAGAGATGTTACCTGCTCATACTCGCGTATCGGAGAGTTTTTCAGCTGATGATTGATTTCAGTACCATCGATCATCCAATAGCTAGCAAAGGTATCTTTCGGAGCTTTCCATCGATATGCTGTCAACGTTTTATTGTACTTTTTCGATTGCAATCGAGCACCAGCAATTTCCGGAAGACCATCTTCATCAATTCGATACGCCAGATCAATCTTGTCTCTAACAATACGCTTGCCGAAGCGTGGCAGCGTCACATTCTTGATTCGGGGCAATTGGCCGCCCATTATCCACCCCAGACACGGCAAATTCTCGATGTTGGTAGCGGGGCAGGCTTTCCGGGGCTTGTTCTGGCCA
>CALDQI010000121.1:0-6192 GCA_937911635.1 uncultured Pseudomonadota bacterium
AAATATAATT
Source organism: uncultured Pseudomonadota bacterium (assembly GCA_937911635.1). Classification (GTDB taxonomy): domain Bacteria; phylum Myxococcota_A; class UBA796; order UBA796; family UBA796; genus CAJWHX01. Next base: position 11 of record CALDQI010000121.1, read on the forward strand.
ATTGTCATGTCTTGCTTGACACCAAAAAGGTAGGCGAATTAAACTTTCACTGTAATGATGATCGTGCTCTTCGGGGACAGCTATATTATTTGTAATATAATAGTCTATAAAATTAGCGCCGCTTGAATTAGCACTACCCCAAAAATGAATCTGAATGGGGGCAGCACGATAAGCAAAGACAAGCCTTGACGGATATAACAGATGTCTTTATCGAATATTAGTGTCTCTAGCTTTGAGATACTGAATATGTCTATATTGTAGTCTTTCCAAGACTGCTCAATTGTACTTAGCTCATTCCTAATGGTTGATTCTCGATCCGCTCGTTGTTTATGGAGAATCTCTCTATACTTTATGGAATGTAATCTTTGTCGATGCTTGGTTTGAACACGATGACGCCACTCCTGATCAAGCTGTTCCATCATCTCTAAAGAGAGTTCCTCGGTATAACGACCGTGACCGTTCAAAAGAAATTCATCATCATATTCAAATAGAATGTGATGCTGCCTCAAAAGAAAGAATTCTCTCTTATGCCGCTTTTTCTGCTCTTGTAGCTCTTTAAACTTAATAATTTTTTCCGAATCACTTGCGTTGATAAATTCCAACAGCTCGCTTTCCTGGTCTGTTTTCTGCTGTCTTGGAAGCCATACGTCCCGATAGCTATATCTCGCTATCATCTTGGAAAAATATCCATCATTAAAGATATTTTCCCAACTAGAGCCTTCCTTAGCCACAATATATAAAAGTAGTTTCTGTAATAGTTCATTGTTTCGATATGATTCAAAAACGTCCATCTGTCCATCTTCTTCTTTCAGGAGCATTAACAGGGCAAAATCTCCAATTGCAAGAAGATGATCAAGTGTCCAATACATCTCTTCAACATGACGCAGCCTTATTTCTTTTCCTTCACTGCACCATACCCGTACAAAGGTATCTTTATATCTCTGAACAAGATTCGAATTATCTCGACAAAAGTCTTCCCAAAGAGTCTCTAGATCTGTTAATTTCATTTCACACTCCAAACGGATCGACGGATAGCAGATTTGAACCCTCTTTTTCCGTCATCCAAAAGTATCCCCTCAACACTAACCCGCCCAATTTTTCAGAAGTATTCTCAGTTTCAGGAGATCATCTCCTCTCCAAAAATCTTAACAATCCATAGATTTCACCCGTGACTCACCGAGCTCCGTCGAAGTTTCTGAGGATGGCTCACCGCTCGGAGATACTGGATCCTCTTCTACACAATCCTCATCTATTTCATCATCATAATTCTCATTGTCTCCCCACAGTCATCAAAGCTATTTCCAGGATGAATCGTATTCTGTTATGAAAAAATCGTATTGTGATAAAGAAAGCCTCAGATTGAAGAGGAAAAGTAGAAAAGATTACAAAGAGTGCATGGAAAACTGTCAAAGATAGCACGTTTCAGAAATGGAGCTATTTATCTTGAATAGCAAGAACTTATTAGAATTAAAATGCTAATAAGTTTATCCTTCCCCATGTCATGATAGTACACTCCACCACCGTTTTCCCACATTAGAAAATCTTTTCCCACTTCGGCTGAAAACCAAGGTTCAACCTGCATCGAAATTGTGTCACCAATAGGCTTTAACTCCCAAACTTCTGGGTCGAAGATGATTGACAATAACAATGGATATATGTAGGTTATTGCCGAATTGGTTTTGTGTGGTTTTGGGGTGAAATTTCAAAACTGGGAAAAAAGTGGGAAAAGTAATGTCGTCCAGATTTTGTTCCTAAATCTATACCTAACTTGAAATAATCAAAGTATCACTTGTACTTCTATCGCCTTTATCCCCTCTACTTTATTACACCTTTTTGAAAAAAGTCTTTAATATCTCGACCAGATGGCATGAATCTAAAGTTAACATCGTGTTCTGACTATTCATTTCGGTCAATCGTCAGCTCAAGCGTTTGCGTACATTCATTAAGGTAATCTTGAGTGTTCTCTACATAGTTCTCGATAAAATCAACCCACCAACTACCATTATCAATACTGTAACTGACCACTGCCACACCTTGAATGGTATTCGCATCAATTACTGTACCAGTGAAATCAATATAATAATTGAATCCATCAAAATAATATCTTGCTGCATCGGCTGTTTGTGTCTCACAAGTAAAAGACGAATTCTCAACGTTGCATTCGATGAAATCACGTGCACGATACGATCTTGCTTTGATTTCGAAGGAGTCATTCATCGCTTCTACATCGAAGCTCTCTGGCAATAGTTTCTCCAAACTAACAGCGACAACACCATCTCCAAAGTTGGGGATCACTTCTAACCACCAACAGGGGTCATTCACAAGCAAGGCTTCAGTCAACGACCAGACTCCATCGTTGATTACACCATTTGAAGTTGCCCCTTCGGAGTTATCGGAGTCTCCAATCTGGTCTTCACTCTCATTATTATTTCCACTGCCTCCAGCACCAGTGTCATCCATTTGAGATTGCTCTTCGCTGACATCATTATTGGTATCAGATTCTGATTCATCATCAATACCTACAGATAGCACCTTAGCGGGTACACAACCTAGGGCGAATGATGTCGATAAAATTATACTTCTCATATTTTACCTCGTATTTGATAGGACAGTTTAAACATTGCTTGCAATGTACTCTTGTAGAATTCCTATTGGAATACACTGTGCTGAATTTTATCAGGCAATAATCGCTAGACCATTCTAATATCCGAATGAAATACTCAAGTCTGTATTGTGAAATTCGCAACAATATTCGAAACGATTGAATTTCTATCGGACATATTTATCAGTGTTCTACTGGAATATTCTTTATCCATCTTCAAATATTTCGGCGGAGGATACTGTAGATCTTAGTGAAATATTATCTGATCTTGGATTGAAATACTGATCAGTAGCTCCTATTCAATGATTTAGAAGTTTTCAATACGACCCCAATCCGTTGAGACAAATAACGTTGATGGCAATTCAAACACGAATTGTAATGCGGACATTGCTTTCTTCGTTGAGACTGACCAAGATTGTAAGGATACAATCACTTTTGACGCCTAGGATGATTTGTAGACTATCAACTGAGTCTCTCTTATTGGTTACTCAAAATTACCTCTAATCGACACTTATCTTGGTGAGTTCATGTACGATAAAATCAACCGCCGTTTTGATTTTTCGTATCTTGTACCGTGGCTTTAAATACAGTAAATAAATCCCGGATTCTACATTTCTAGCCACTGATACGGTTTCTTCTTTGAGGGTTATGCATTGTAAAACACCTTGACTCAATTCATTCTCAATTGCCCAAGTTGGAATTAATGCAATGCCTTCTCCTTCAATTGCCGATTCAATGATGGCGATTCCATCATTGCTAATAAAATTCGGCTTGGGTTTAATTTCAGTCCATCCATTGCTGTCTTTTACTTGCCAATTCAATATGCCGTTTGCACCTCTATACAAGATTGTTTTATGCTCTCTAAGCTCTCGGCTCGTCTCAGGACTTCCACACCGCTCTAAATACTCAGGAGAGGCAACCAATGTAAATCTATTGTCGGAGATCTTCTTTGCGATCACTCTATCGGGCAGACAGGTACCTGATGTTGCCCGTATTGCAATATCGACTTCACTTTGAGTAATGTCAGCATATTGATTGGTTTGATCAACATCCAAAATAATTTCTGGATACCTCTTTTTTAATTTTTTCAAAACAGGATTTAAGACCAATGTTGAATACCCTGGCATAACGGAAATTTTTAATTGACCAGCTGGCGTGTCTGTTTTCTGGCTAACGAAATTATCAGCATCATCCAACATAGCCATAATATTTTTGACTTGCTCATAATACAATTCACCCATTGCAGAGAGTTTGACGACTCTCGTCGAGCGATGGAACAGTTCAACTTTTAATTCATCTTCTAAATCTCTAATACGTCTTGAGACCGAGGACGCTGGTACTGAATATATTTTTGCTGTGACAGTGAAACTAGACGTCTCAGCAACCTTCAAGAAGTAGCGTAAGGCTCGTATTTTATCCATTTTGACTCCAGAAAATTGTTGCCTTTTAGACAATTAATATTACCAAAAGTAGGCATTATAAAATAAAAATAAACCATATTATTCCGAATATAACAAATATATTGAATTCATCATACAAACACTGATACTACATTGCCACATTGGATGCGATTATAAAACAACTTCATTCTGGGAAAGTTTGATCCACCATCGACAACATCAGCCAAATCAAAAGACACTTTATACCAATCAATTTATGGAGGTTAGACCGGTCCCTTTAGATCTGGAGTAGGAAAAAAATCCCAGGGTTCGGTTGCTCTCTGATGTTCGATAATATTGGAAATATTAGACAAAATAAAACAAACGTACAGACACACTTGAGACCGTTGTAGGTCGCGTCTTCTTTGTCTGTTTCAGAAAAAATCGACTTGGTTGGTGAGTACCTTCATCGTTGAGTCCTCTTTTTGGTAATGAAGAGGTGAAGCAATTACCCCCCCAATGATTTTATCAGTCCCGAATCTTACGATATCCTTGCCCATTTCGGGAAGCGGTCAAGGTTCAGAAATATAACATTATGTGTCGTTACGTCGTGATATTCACATCGACTCAATGCCATATTCCAAGACGATATACCACTTACAATCAGAAGTGTTCACGATACTCCCAAAGTCATTGCAAAAAAGACAAAACAGTTTCCAGAAAAATGACGGCATACTCTCAAAATCACAGGTGTATACTTGTTGAAAACATATATTTTTCAAGACAATTATCGTCTTACGACTCGTCTTATTTATGCTATTTGTGTTGTTCACTGCAATCTGAAACACAATAACACCACACTTTGGAGAACACTATGTGGTTATTTCTACTCTCACTCATCACAGTCAATGCGATGCCAAATACAGAGTTCAGTCAACTCACCAGCACACTGGACAACGCCAGTTTCAGTGATGACAAATTGAGAGTCCTTCAGGCTCTTCCTTCCAACACCTCACTGACGATGGCTCAAGGAATCGGAATACTAGAAGAGTTTTCTTTTGCCAGTGATCAACTGAAGGCACTGAGAACCATCGCACCATACATACTCGAACGCGATCAGCAATATCTCTTGATTGAAACGTTCACCTTCTCTTCGGACAAAAGTAAGGCTACGTCTATCTTAGCCCAAGTTCAACCCAGTAAGCAGATTCAAAAGGAAGCCCACGAAGCTGCGCTACAAAAGGAACAAACACGCGAACAACAAAAGGCTGACATCGTTGAAGAACTCAGACAAGAACAGCTCGAGAAAGAACGATTAAAACAAGAGGAAGACGCACAACGAGAGCAAATCCGAAAAGAAGAGTTGGCAAAGATTGAAAAGGAACGACTCGAGAAGAAACAGCTACGAAAAGAAGAACTGGCAAAGATTGAAAAGGAGCGTCAAGAGGCTGAACGACTGAAAAAAGAAAAGCAGAAGCGTGAGCAGTTGCGCCGAAAGAAACTCAGTTTGGCCGAACAGGAACTTGAGATTGCTGAACAACGAAAACAGCTCGACGATAGAGCAGAACTGCTCGAAGCGAAACAAGCACTCTTAGACGAAAAGTTCGCGGCTTTCAAACTCAAAGAAGAGCAATTGCAACGTACAGAAACCGCCCTTAAAGAAGAAGAGCTCTTCCTACAAGAAAAGGAACTCGAACTCAAAGAGTGGGAGATCCGCCTAAAAGAACGTGAACTACGGCTCAAGAAACGTCGTTAATTAATCAGTTCCCCTATTCCCCATGTGAGTCTACGATGTTCAACTTGTGGACTCACATTATTTTTAGCCCCAGCCAATGGTTCGTTCTTCCGGCACATCCACCTTCACAATTCCGCACTTCGGACACTTGTAGAAGCGTACGTAGATGGGTCCTGAACAATCTGGCAATCCTGTCCACGTCATGGTTTTTTCGCATTTAGGACAGGGCATTGTTTGTCCTAGGGGTTGGGTTGGCTGTTCCATACTCTCTTCCACTTAAATACTTATATTTCGTATCTCAGAAATCCGACCAAGACAGATGGACGCAGGTGAATATTTTTATATGCCCTGCGAGAACATCGATTACCGAATCCAAATCCAGAAGGTTCCCGAGTTCTGGAGCGCACCCATCCCCATATCCCCACATTCACCGGTAAATCCACTACTCCAGCCATCATCTCCCAAC
>CALDQI010000122.1:0-4197 GCA_937911635.1 uncultured Pseudomonadota bacterium
CGCAGGAGGCCCACTCTATACAGTTGGGATCACGCCATTTGGAAGCCACTCCATCCGAGTACCCATGGTGGAGAAAATGGGGAAACCATGCCCTCACGAAAGTGGCCAATCGCACGTTTGATTGTTCTTATTCCGATTTGCATACAGGGGCTCGAATCTACAGTCGAGATTTTCTAACGCACCTACCATGGGACAAACTCTCCAATGATTTTGTCTTTGACCATCAACTTCTATCGATTGCAATGGTCAATGAGATACCCATCGTTGAATTTCCAATCCCCGCAAACTATGCTGAGGGAGTCTCCAGTATTTCCTTTCGTAGATCCGTGCACTATGGTTTGGGTTGTCTTCACAGCTTGTGGGCTGCAAAGCGCGCAAAATTCTGAACGGTTACACGAAGCCCTTCCTTAACGCCATACTGTTTCGTAGTGTGAACTGCACCTCGAAAAATCCCGACCACTCCGATGGATGAATCCGGTCCCATCTCTTGAGGGATCAACTTCAACTGTTTGTGTATGGCATACTCTCGTTTCATCAACGCAACCGTACGTCTAGGATGTGAATGAGCGATGCATGCACTCGGAACGCATCCGATATTCTTATTCACTGACCACCAAGCATCTTCAGCAATGGGGACATTGGGTATCGGATGAGCCCTTAGCGACTCTATCTTATATAGAGTTCCAACGTGATCACACTGAGACACTGTATAGGGAGAATCACGATACGGCGTCCACAATGCCAATTGGTCCTTCGTATATGGATCAGCAGTGGGAAATGGTAACTGACGAGCAATCAACGCATCCCAATGGCCACTCTCCATTTCAATCACCAGTCGTTCTAGACAATTCGGAAGTGGAATGGCATCGTCCACCGTAAAGAACACATACGGTGTATGAACGTGCTGAAGCGACTCTTGACGAGTCTGTCCGTGCCCTTTCCAAGAGACCAATCGAACTGTAACATTCGGAATATGAGGGATATCCACAGCACCATTCAGTAAAACGTGCACATGTTTTGATTGTTCGACAAATGCATCGAGCCCAACCGGCATCCGTCTGTGGGTCGGAATAACGACCGTCACATCCTGACATTGATGAGTCTCATTATTCTCTGTCACAAGAGGCTTTAGATGATGATGATCATCCGACTCAATCAACCCTGACGATACGGAAATGTTCCGTTCACCGTTCCGAAAACGCTGCTCAATCGACTGAAGTTCAGTCCAGTTCATTGTGCTTTTCCAATCGACCAGAGGATTTATCCACCGGATACTTCTCATGATTCTTCTTAATCTTTCGTTCGGTTACCTCAAGGATATCAATACCCATTTGATCGCAGAAATTGAGTAAGCAGATGAGAACGTCCGCGGCTTCCTCTTCTACCTTTTCACGACGACTCTCGACAGGAGGTTGAGGTCCCTCATCTGAGGACCACAAAAACAGCTCCAGTAATTCCCCTACCTCTACAGAGAGAGCCATCGCTATATTTCTGGGTGAATGATACTGTGACCAGTCGCGTTCACGATTGAATTCTCGAATTTTGTTTTGAATTTGTAACAGAGTTGAACTGCGAGTCATGTTAAATTGCCTTTTACAAACAGAAGAGAAAAATGTGTACAACTGTGGAGGACACATGCACAATGTAACGCAAGGACTGATCATTGCACTCACAACAATCGCCTGTACCGGTGGAAACAAATACATATCCGAAAGTGACTATGACAACTACGAATACGTCGACACAGCTGATACAGGAGAAGAGGTTGAGGATACCAGTTCACCTGATGATACCGACACTCAAGATACCCAAGACACTGAAGAGACTGAGTTGTGTAAAAATGATTACCATCCGATTCATTTAACAGGTTGGAGCAAGACGTTTACTGCAACATACGAGGGGAACTCTGCTGTTGCAACAGAAGAAGCCGTTGGTGAAGTAGAGTGGAACGGTCAAACTGTATACGCATATAAAGACACCATGTCTGCTCAAGGACAAGACACACTTGGGACACCGATCACAACTGGTTGGGATACGACAGTATACGTCTCATGTGGATATGAAGGACAAGAAGGAATGTTCATGGTTGGTTGGGCTGGAACCGCCAGTCAATGCAGCCTCTGTTTCTTCGCACCAACCACATACGCTGTAGACGCGACGCTGACACCATATCGTCGTTACCTGTCTCCAGAATTTGCTGTGGGTGCTGAAGGTAGTTGGGACTACGACTACAACCTCAGCATCAATGCTCTAGAAAGCAACTGCACAGATGGACAAGACAATGACTTTGATGGAGCCGTTGACGCAGCAGACCCAGATTGTCAAACTGGAACCACTGAAGCAGGTGGTGGGACGCCTCAAAACCAATCAGAGCAAGTAACTGGGTCTTATTTGGACGCAGGGTTCCAAGAGATCACTATCTTGGCCGGAACTGCAAACGCTCAAACAGTGACTGCGTACAAAGTCGTCAATACAGTTACTCAAACCGATCAGTTGGGACAACCCACTGAAAGTTACATCGAGCAGTACTGGGTCAAAGGTCTCGGTATGGTAAAAGAAGACTTCATCAATGCCACCGGCGATATCACTCTCAGTAAAGAACTCAGTGCCATGAATGGATTGACCGTAATTCAATAATCCTGACTTGAGGTATGGCTGAAGTATGGCTATGGTGGAAAGGCGACGACGGTCGCCTTTCTCAATTTGAATATCCAGGAATGAATTCTCTATTGTGTGCATGTGTACACACAAACGGTTACTAAGATTTCAACCATTTCTATTCGTATATCCCAGCCGAAGGATGTCGCTATGATGACTTTATTGACAACACTTATGTTATCCACAGCCCAAGCAGAACCTCTTGATCGCCCCTTGCGTCCAACGACACACCCAGCCGATCCTGCACTGAGTGAAGGTGACCTAGAGAACTTCCAACGCCTCTTTGTAGATCCAGCAACCATCATTGACAGCCTCAAGCCTACGACTGCCGGTGAAGGAACTGGACACCTTTACATTCGCAATGAGTATAACGGATGGGTGGATGTAACCGTGTCTGGTACCAAGATTGGTCGCATTCAACCGTTTACAACCGCTGCTTTACACGGTGTTGCTGCAGGAACCTATGACGTTGAAATAGCAGTTGAACGCGTACAGTACGTCGACTCTAAAAAGATTGACACCGTTGCTGAAGCACTCGCTTTGTCACCGGGCAATCCCGGTGCAGACATTGCAGCAGACCCAAATTACAAGAAACCTGGTCTGCAAGATAGTCGAGTGTATCCAACCGGTAAACTGGTCGGATTTTCACTGCCAGTTGCTCAATAACTGATTGTCAAGAAATCCAACGCATGTGGCGTTTGGCTATACATTCTCAATCGCTTGGTATTCTTTCCCTTGTGGTCCTTATAGGCAATGGTTGTAGGCAACCTTGTGAAGGACTATTAGAGTGTGTATCTCAAAGTACGCACAACTCAGTCGTAGTGTTCACACAATCAGAATCTACTTCGACAGTTCGTACACAAGAGTCTGCGGTGATGACTATCGTTGGAGACAACGTCTTTGAAGATGATTGGACCATCGATTTTGACACTGATTTAAGCGGCAACGTTGTGATTGGAACCAAAACGGGACAGGCCTTCTCTATTCCATACCAAGTCGGCGCAACATCATTGACAGATCCCATTTGGACAACCTCTACGGATAATGACATTCTGATGCGAGTAGGAGACTGGTGGCTAACAACCTATCCTAAATCATCGACAACAGAGGCCTATGGCTCTGGATTTCTGGAACTAGAGCATCCCGATGCCACCAATGACATTGTAATCTTTGGCACCGAACCCCTTCAGCAATGGCCGGCACATGTCTTCCCATGTGGAGATTTAGATGGCGATGAACTTCTTACAGGACGTGATGTTTTAGAACTTTCAAGAATTGCAACAGGAGTAAAGTCGATCAATGAATTTTCAGATGTTAATGGAATTGATAGACGCATGTTGGCATACATGACATCAAAGCCAATAAATTACAGCGAATCACTTGGTGCTCCAACAAATAACGATGTATACGAATTATTGAAATATGTATGTAGAGTTGAAGGATACGAAAATTTGCCAGCAAGTGCGATTGTATCTATTCTATTAGAAAATTTATTTAAACATAGACAAGAAGTTGAAGAAGAAATTCCACCTTTCTTAA
>CALDQI010000123.1:0-9030 GCA_937911635.1 uncultured Pseudomonadota bacterium
CGATGGCACAATGCTGACAACCAGCAATTGTGGCGGAGTGCTCCTCGATGAGGACTGGACTGTGACCTATGATGGACGCAGTGGAGACTGGCTGGTAGAAGGATCTCGTTCAGGAGAGCAGGACACTCGTGCAGTCTTGGATGACCGATACATCTCTGACAACGGTGCGTTCTCCTTCTTGATTGTCAACGGAGGACTTCCGCCCACCGATGGAGACCAGTTTGTCTTTTCAACACTGAGCAACGTCTTAGAACTGAGTTTAGTAACCAATACAGCCGGATCTACTGAAGCTCTTGAAGTCCCAGCAACCCCAGTCACCTTTGTCGACTTCCCCGATGAAGATGGCGGCTGGGAAAACGCCGTACCCAATCAATACGCATTAATCCCAGTCACCAACACCAATGTCGTATTGCGATTGAACTTGGAAACTTGGATTGTGGAGCACGTGTGGAACTGAGACTGTAGGTCTACTACATCAAAATCTACCACACACAAAAAGGAGACCATTTGGTCTCCTTTTGCCTGTTCAATATTCAATGTTCAAAGTCGAAGCGGATACTGAGACAATGAATCAAAGAGTGAAAGACCTCTTATGAATCCAGCACTCGACAGTTAATGATGTTGATAGGTCAATTGCAATTGGATGTCACAGAAGCATCGGTGTCATCACAATCACCTGCACAGGTTGTGACACCATCACCGTCGACGTCTAAGCCATCCAAACTGGCATCAAGATCGTTGCAATCTGTCCCGCCAAAGTTAGCCGACTCAGATCCATCACCATCTTGGTCAAAGTCCGAGAGGCCGTCGCAGTTCTCGTCAACACCGTTGTACCAAACTTCAGATGCACCGGGATAAATAGCGGCATTGTCATCAGCACAATCGCCTTGAGTCTCATCGTATCCGTCTCCATCACCATCTCCTGGAGCAGAGTCTTCATCAACAGAACCATCACAATCGTTGTCGATACCGTCCGAGTTGGCATCGGAAGCACCTGGATTGGTGGACAAAGAGGTGTCGTCGCAATCTCCATCACAAGTCGAATACCCGTCGTTGTCTGCATCAGCGGTCTCAAGAGTAGCGTCCGTATCGTCACAGTCACCGTCACAGGTGGAATACCCATCACCATCTGCGTCCAAGCCTTCCACCGTTGGATCTAGATCGTTGCAATCATTTCCAAAACACATGAGTGGGAAGGACCCATCGCCATCGTTGTCCGTCTGACCCACTGCCGCATTGAAATCATCACAGTCATTGTCACAGGTCGAGAACCCATCACCATCGTTGTCAAGCAAGTTGGCAATGGAGTTGAAATCATTACAGTCTCCATCACAGGTCGTAAAGGTATCCTGATCAAAATCACTGAGGTTTAAGACGGCATCGTTGTCATCACAATCTCCATCACACGTACTCGCGCCATCCCCATCTGCATCATCTTGATTGAGTGTCGCATCGGTATCGTCGCAGTCACCGTCACAAGTACTGAGACCGTCACCATCAGTGTCCAGCGGCGTAAACGTGGCATCGTTGTCATCACAGTCGTCCAAACAGGCCAAGAATCCATCACCGTCGACATCTGTTGAGGCTACGGAAGCATCGTTGTCATTACAGTCATATTGGAACAGCGCTGGGTCACCACAGGTCGTAAAGCCATCTCCGTCGTTGTCAGCCGGTGTTTTCACAGCATCATCGTCATCACAGTCGTTGTCACAGGTAGAATACCCATCACCATCCAGATCTGCAGCGTTCAAACTGGCTGAGAAATCATTGCAGTCACCCGTACAGGTGGAATACCCGTCGCCATCCAAATCATCTAGGTTTTGGGAGGCGTCGAGGTCGTTGCAATCTCCCCAGCAAGAAAAGGCACCATCACCGGCTAAGTCAATGGCTCCGGTGGCTGGATCAAAGTCATTGCAGTCACCAGCACAGGTTGTCACACCATCACCATCCGCATCGCTCAAGTTTCGAGCGGACAACGTATCGTCACAGTCTCCAGCGCAGCTAGTAAACCCATCGCTGTCGGCATCAGAGATGTTCAGTACTGCATTGTCATCATCACAATCACCACCACAGAAGGAAGCTCCGTCTCCATCGTTGTCAAATGGAGAGTTCAGTGCATTGGAGTCGTCGCAGTCCGTCCCGACATCATACGGAGATGTCGCATTGGAATCGCCATACCCGTCACCATCGGCATCCAAGAGACAAAGCGTACTCGATTCTGCAACCGACCCTGGATAGACATTGGCATCAGAATCGTTACAATCGACCCCTGGTACAACAATTGAGTTGGCAGGCGCTGCGTCAGCATACCCGTCCTCATCATTGTCAGCCATACATAGGGTTGTCGATTCCAGTTCAGCCGCGCCGGGGAAGGCAAAGGCGTTCTCATCGTCACAGTCACCATCATCCACAGATAGCCCATCACCATCATGATCAAAGCTACTGCATAGCCCGTTGGACTCACCCGGCGTCGCTTGATCTGGTGCGCACCAATAATCTGCAGTATCATTGCTCACAGAGTCGTGGAACAACACATCAAGCTGCATAGAACGACCCGAAACATCAGGCATCGTAGCACCATCGTCCCACATCACCTGATCGAGCACCACCCCATCGAACGACAGCGTTAACGTATCATCTTCGTTGTTGAGAACAATGCCGTCATACTCATAGTCTACAGGGACGTTACCGTTGCTTGACGCATTGCGGTTGTTTCCAAGTACTGCGTAGCCTTCTGCTGGAACAACCACTGGAGTTGCACTGACAATCCTGTGAGTCTCGATGCCGTCGACATCTGAAATGACCAATCCGTTGAGCATTACATCTTCGGTCCCTGGATTGTAGACCTCGAACCATTCTCCTCTGGTATCTGCTACAGCCGTTGGGTTGTTGTATACCTCTGAAAATACGAGTGCACCTTCTACATAAAGCGAATCATCTTCATCGATAATCCCATCACAGTCATCATCTTTTCCATTTTCCGTCACTTCTGCGCCATCAGGGTTTACACCGGCATCATTGTCATCACAGTCTACAACGACATCTCCTGTCGCGTTACACGTGCCAAACCCGTCGCCGTCCGCATCAAAACCTTCATCAATCTGACCGTCGCCGTTGTTGTCAATACCGTCACAATCTTCAGCATCAATACAGTCTGCTAAACCGTCGCCGTCAACATCTTCAAAGCCTTCGTCGACTTGTCCGTCACCATCATTGTCGGCTCCATCGCACTCTTCAACATCAACGCAGTCCGCCAACTCATCACCGTCCAGATTTGAAAATCCTTCATCTGTGACATTGTTACAGTTGTTGTCAACACCATCGCAGTCTTCGACTGCCCCTGGGAACACCAATTCATCTTCATCGTTGCAATCACCGTCACCGACAGTCCAACCATCGCCATCTTGGTCCACTGTTAATGCCGTATCTTCGCCCCCAGAATCACCTGTGTTGGTGTCAATGATTGCCCCCTTGTCTGTACAAGCCAAGGTCAACACTAGCAACAAGGAAGTAATTGAGGATGTGCGCATGCTATCTCCATAGTATAAAATCGAACACTCTTTATTATATAATTAATACCACACAGACGGTGAAAACACCACATAAAACAGCACTTGGATTCATATACAGAGATTCTGAAAAAAATACCCCTTCTGATTTGACACAATTTATTGAATTTGTTACCTGTTAGTCACTTGGCATTGTGCGGGAGTAGCTCAGTTGGTAGAGCATGAGCTTGCCATGCTCAGGGTCGCGAGTTCGAGTCTCGTTTCCCGCTTCGAAAAGCAAGTCAAGTTTACTACCCAGTAAAAATGGCAACAGAAAGGTCACTTCGGTGGCCTTTCAACGTTTTTTTCTTTGCTTTTCCTTGCCGATCACTGCGTCCATTGCCCCTACCCTTCTAATTCAACAGATGTATATGTGAACATCACGGAAACAGGTCTGCAGGGTGTTGATTTTTCATAGAAAAGCCCATAGACAACTTCCAACACCAACCAACATTCAGGAGATACGATGAAACTCGGATCACTCAATCATGAACGCGACGGTAAACTGATCGTCATCAGCAAAGACAACTCTCGCTACGTTGAAGCCACTGAAGTCGCTCCAACCATGCAAGCAGCTCTAGAGAACTGGACCAGTGTGGAACCACAATTGGAAGCGATCTACAACAGTCTGAACAACGGAACAGAAGGTACTCCTTTGGATACAACGGCGCTGCATTCGCCCCTTCCGAGAGCCTATGAGTGGATCGACGGTTCCGCATACATCAATCACATCGTGCTGGTTCGCAAAGCAAGAAACGCTGAGCCGCCTGAAACGTTGAAGACTGATCCCCTCGTATACCAAGGCGGTTCAAGTGTATTCCTACGCCCAACCCAAGACATCCCCCTCAAAAACTTCGACTGGGGTTGTGATTTTGAATCAGAGATCTGTGTGGTACTCGATGATATCCCAATGGGAACCAGTGGTGCAGATGTAGATAAGTACATCCGTTTGGTGATGCTCTGCAACGACGTCACCCTTCGCAGCCTGATTCCACCAGAACTCAAGAAAGGTTTCGGATTCTTCAACTCCAAACCAGCCACTGCATTCTCTCCGATTGCCGTTACCCCAGACGAATTGGGTGACCACTGGAAAGAAGGACGATTGCATCTCAACATGAAGACCATCTTTAATGGCGACGTATTTGGAGATGTAGAGTCTGGTCCAGAAATGCACTTCTCTTTCCGCGACATCATCACCCACATCTGTAAAACACGTTCGTTCTGTGCTGGTACCATCGTTGGTTCAGGTACCGTCTCCAATGTCGACACCTCACGCGGCTCTTCTTGCCTCAGCGAACGACGCATGCTCGAAATCATCGCCACTGGTTCTGCTAGTACCTCCTACTTGAAAGACGGCGACCACGTTCAAATCGAGATGTTCACCCCAGACGGGCAGAGCGTCTTCGGTCAAATCAACCAAACCGTCAAAGAAATCTAAAGGACGCAGCATGAAACTCTACACCTATTGGCGCAGTTCTTGTTCTTGGCGGGTCCGCATCGCTTTGAATCTCAAAGGATTGGACTACGAACTGCATCCTGTCCATTTGGTGAAAGACGGCGGGGAGCAACACAGCGAGTGGTATCGAGAGATCAATCCACAAGCCCAGCTCCCCACCTTAGAGTTGGCAGATGGAACTCACATTACACAATCGATGGCCATCATGATGTACCTAGAACGGATGCATCCAGCAGTGTCTCTCCTTCCAACAGAGCCCCTGCTCTACGCCAAAATCATCCAGCTCTCAGAGATCATCAACGCCGGTATCCAGCCCCTGCAAAACCTCTCTGTCCTGCAGTTCCTCAACACGCAAGACCCTTCCAAGGAACTCAGCATGTCCTGGGCACGGGGTGTCATCCAACGTGGTCTCGAAGACCTAGAGTCCTTGGTCGCTGAGTCGAATACACAATTCCTGCTCACCGACACCCCAACGCTTGCCGAATGCTGTCTCATCCCGCAATTGTACAACGCCAGACGCTTTGGCTGTGATCTCAGCAAAGTCCCTAGACTACTGGATGTTGAACAAACGTGTGAAGAGTTGGAAGCGTTTCAACTAGCTCACCCCAGTGTTCAGCCAGATGCTCAGTGAGTGTAGCCGATTCAGATTTATGATGATTGCTCAGTGGGCAAACAGCTGGCATTGATTCTGAATCACAGCATTTATCTCGTCCAAAACCACTGAAGTCAATCCTTGTTCGCTCATTTCTCTAAGTAAGATTTGAGCCTCCTGCGACACAACACTCACCAACTTTGCACTTTGACGCTTCACAAGTTTTGATGAGATACCAATCGCATAGGCCATATCATCAAAATGCCTTTTCGCTACCGCTTTAAACTTATACTTGGATCCGATTTTCATCGCCATTTTTTCAGTGTAAAAATTGCCATACACCAGTGTAGACAACAGATCGTATCCAGGTGCAAGTTCAATTTGTGCACCCTTGTACAAAATAGAAAAATTCTTACCGTGGGCATCTCCATTGCCAATCAAAAAGTTAAACAACACCAGATTGAGTAAGTGAATCGTTTCCGACCCCTTCATTCTTCCTTGCCTTTGAAATGTCTGAACAACCTCAAACATCATCGGAATGGATGGTCCCCCTTCATTTTGATATTTCTGATGGGGTGGAATATTCAACAGTTGACAGAAATCCTCTTGATGCAATCGAAGGATTTCGTTATCCACATATTCTCGGTCGTACCGTTCGACAGCGTAAAACTGATGTCCCTGTAATGTGATAATCTCCACCGGTGGCACTCGTATCCCTACTCGACCTGCCAATAGCATGCAAAAATACTCATTCAGAACAGAATCAGCAAAGCCATGAATATTCGGTTTAATCATGTGCGTAGAGGGATGACCATGCAAAGGTAAACACCATTGTCCCTCTCTCTTTGAAAGCACGAGTTTATCTTGCGCACCTGCTCCAGAGATTCGAAACCCTTCAATCCCAATACCCAAAGGTCGTTGGGGTAAGTTCTGTAGAATTGAAAACAACTCAGCATCAGAAAGGGTACGTAAACTCGGATCTTCATCTGAGTCGCTGTGCCTTGGAAGAACCTGAATCGCACCTGCACAATCTCCACCCAAATGCTGTAACAGTCCAAAAGTATTGCGCGGAGAAACTTTTAACAGACGTGCCAGATTGGAGCGAACTGGCTCATCTGGAAGGAGTCCGGAGAAGAATGGTTCGCATTGCTCATGAGAAAAAACCTCTTTCTGTATGGGCAGCTGATGAGCAAGACCAGCAGTAGGCTGATCAATATAGACAAAGGACAGCTCACCATTTTTTGTAGACAGCAAGCCGATATGGATTCCATTCATGTACACCAATAAGGTTGTCATGACGATGTATCCCACGTATACACCACCTGCACTCCAAGCCCTAAAGCGTGCAATACTTGTAATACTTTGCCAATTTGAGCCGTCGCTTTACCCTGTTCCAGTTCGACGACAAACCTGCGTCCAACATTGGCGAGCATTGCCAACTCTTCCTGAGATAGCCCCTGTTTCTTCCGAGAAGACTGAATTTGTTGACCAATATCGATGGTGGATTGAATCATCTGTTGCATAAAATGTTCCTGTTCGGGAACAGTATAGCATATTTAATTGACATTTGGAGGTTTTGATACCGTTCGGGAACAAATGGTCTGGATTTGACTGTGACCTCATCAAAAACGGTGAAAGAAGATCTTCACCCTTACTGGCGAACTGGTTTTTGTTTGTTCGTTATTCGAACCTTTTACGACTCATCACCGCCATTGTCTGTCATGGTTGCTTGTGTTGCACCCTCCCAGTTTCAAAGATGTGAATGGCGACAGATTCAAAGGGGGTCGATTGAGTTGGCTGGATGCACTCCGAAGACACATCTTCTGTGAGCGTCGTCCGTAAGGGCGAAATGGGAGGCATTTTCGGTGCATTACACACAATCGCCCTCCGGTTTATGTCTGCTCGGTTCTGGAACACGGGGGTGTTCCCGTCCCGTTCCGACTCAAATCCATAGGGATTTTCTTAGGGAATGGGGATAAGGAGTTGAATATCTAAGGGGTAAGAGCAAGACGGAAGCCGACGGAGGCGTGGCGGGACGTGGGCGTGAGGACATCACGCATGGCAGAACGCAGGTAGTGCGGGTGGTAAAACCAGGAGCCACCTCGCCTAACTCGGTTGGAAGCACTGGCGATTCCCGTCGGGTTTGTGACGGAACCCGATGAGTATGTCCCGTACCAATCTTGGGTCCATTCCCAAAGATTTCCTGACATATCGTAGAGACCATAGTCATTGGGCAAAAGTTGAGCAAGCTCTTTGGAGCCAAAAGGATAAGGATTGTTGATGTTTGCATAATAATAACCGTACAACCGTAGATCGAATCCATCTGTGAGTGCCGAGGTTGTACTAGAATACCCACTCGGTAAGTTCCCTCCCCCGTTTGGTGTCCAGAATGCGGCCGTCGTTCCAGCACGTGCGGCGTATTCCCACTCGGCCTCTGTCAACATTCGGTATCCGTCGCACTGATAGGGGTTCACAGAAACACTACAGGTGACATCGGTTTCCGAACCTGAACAGGCATAACATTCTTGGAGATTGCTCCCGTTTACCGTGTTGTGTCTCTGGGTGACGGTGTTGGCAAAGTCGGCTGCCATGTGCCAGTTCACGTAATACGCTGGATAATCGTTGCCAATTCCAAATGAGCCGTTGAAGTTTGATGTATTTAGCCCGTCGTGAGAATTGTAGCTCATCAGTGCAGCAAACATCCCCTGTGTGACTTCAGTGGTCATCACATAATAGTCGTTGGTCAGGGTTACTTGATGTTGTGTCTCGTTATCTCCCCTTCCGGCTTCCGATGTTGGACTACCCATATCAAAAGTTCCTGGTTCCACCCAGATCATATCCAAAGACAGATCAGGAATTGTGTAAATATCACCCGTCTTCTTCCCTTCAGAACTTTGTCCGGAAACCAAAACCCAGGATTGGCTAGGTTCATCAAAGGTGTACCACTGTTTGTCGCTCTGCTTCCAGGCAAGGAAGTTGCTGTTTGGACCCGCTTTCATATACCACCAGGTATTTTCCCCATGGGAGTATATCCAAGGAAAGGCTCCGTGCCACATCCATTGAGATGTCGCGCTAGCCTGAACGAAATTCGCAATCAGATTCTTCTTTGTGTAAGCCTGAGCATGCAATGTTAGTGGATTGTTGCCCCCTGAGGCACCCCCACTCCACCCGGCAAACACATATCCGCTCGCAGGGGTGGCAGTCAGCCCGACATATGATCCATCCGGATAAATGCCCTCCCCTGTAACGGTACCAGAACCCACAACAGTAATCGTGACTTCGAATTTCCCGGGGACAAGTTGAGCATCAAGCAGCTCACTCGTTACCCGGGCCTGTGTAAACTGGGGAAATAATCCAGCCATTGTGGGGTCAGTCACGACATCGGTGGTAAAATCATTCCCCTTGCTCGCGGGCAAAAGGGTAGCAAGATCAAG
>CALDQI010000124.1:0-3700 GCA_937911635.1 uncultured Pseudomonadota bacterium
GGTTGGCTGTGTGGTGGTGCGTAGTGGGACAGTCATAGGGAGTGGGTTCCACGCAAGGGTTGGAGAGTGGCACGCCGAACGTGCAGCTTTGCTGGATATGAAAAGTCGTGGTGTTTCTGCAGAGGGAACGACCCTTTATGTGAATCTGGAACCGTGTTGCCACAGTGGTCGAACTCCACCGTGTACCGATATTATTTTAGAGATGGGCGTGAGCAGGGTTGTCGTAGGGATGCTCGATCCAGATCCTAGGATGGCAGGTGAGGGACTGGCAATTCTCAAGCGTGCAGGAGTAGAGATTGTTGTCGGAGTATTAGAAGAAGAATGTCGAAAAGTCAATCACTCATATTTACTGGCTCGTACTCGTAAACGTCCTCGATTTACATTGAAAACAGCATTGACCTTAGATGGGTATACCGCGGATATTTTTGGTCAGTCAAAGTGGATAACCAATTCCAAGTCGAGGCAGGCAGGTCACTACTTACGTCATACCCACGACGGCATTTTGGTGGGCGTGGGAACCGTTCTCGCAGACAATCCATCTTTGACAACGCGATTCGGTACGTCAGATATACGGTTTGGTGAACCTGAGAATGCTCAACCGATCATTTTGGACTCTCAAATGCGCACGCCAAAAGATGCCCAGCTTCGCACTGTGGGTAAAGAACCATTGTGGTTTTGTGAGCGAGATTGGGTGCATCCCCAGCCACGAGGTCGATGCTTGGGTGTCGATGTTGTGGGGGATGGGTTGTCACTCGACCAAATCGCTAAGAAGCTTGTGAGCGAAGGTGTGTATTCTGTGCTTCTTGAAGGTGGAGCGACAATTCATCGTACATTTCTTGAGAAGGGATGGGTCGATCGCTTAGAAGTGTTTATTGCTCCAAAATTGATTGGCGCCGGAAAAAAAGCCTTGTCGATGTCTCCTGTGTCGTTATCAGAAGTGGTCGGCTTTGATCTACTCTCAGTTCATCATCACGATGCAGATGTTCACCTTCGATACATCACTTCAGATTGGAATACACATGTTTAGTGGAATTATTGAGGAACTAGGTACCGTTCAAAGGCTGCAACAGATTGGTGAAGGCACGCGGTTGTGGATTCACTCTTCGCTCGTCGTTGCCAGTCCCGGTGACGCCGGTGTGGGTACGTCGGATCGAGAACGCGTTGGTCTAGGAGACTCCATTGCAATATTTGGTGTGTGCTTAACGGTAGAGGAAGTGTATCCTCCGCACACGTTTGTCGTCGTTTGTGGTCAAGAGACCATTCGCAGTACCATGTTGAAATCATTGAGACAAGGTTCAAAGGTTCACTTGGAGAGAGCGCTAAAGGTCGGTGATCGATTGGATGGACATATGGTGCAAGGGCACGCAGATGGAGTTGGTACTGTATTGAGTATGGAGGAGTCTTCAGAGTCTTGGATTCTGTGGGTTCGATTTCCCAAGTCATTGGCTCACTACATTGCCGTAAAGGGAAGCATTACGATTGCTGGTGTCTCACTGACTGTGAACGAGATAGACGGGTCTGCTTTTCGGTGCAATATCATTCCGTACACAATCAAGGAAACCCTATTCCATACTTTACAATCGGGTGATGATGTCAATTTGGAAGTGGATGTGATTGCTCGATACCTCGAACGTATGTTATCAGTTTCAACAATTCATGGTGGTCAAGGGGGACCTTCTGCCATTGAAAATCATTTGCGAGCCTGGGGATATGGTTCTGGTCGCTCGCCTTCAGGAGGATAATCATGTTTAATCCATTGGATACAGACCCACTTCGCCGCGTCGAACTTGCCATCGAGGATATTCGGGCGGGACGGATGGTGATTTTGGTAGATGATGAAGATCGTGAAAATGAAGGTGATTTAACGATGGCGGCAGATGCTGTCACCCCAGAAGCCATCAACTTTATGGCCAAAGAAGGCAGGGGACTGATATGTCTGACACTCACCGAGGAGCGTGTTGCGCAGCTTCAACTGCCGATGATGGTCGCCAACAATCAATCTCCGTATCATACGGCATTCACCGTTTCCATTGAGGCTCGAGAAGGGGTGAGTACTGGGATCTCTGCTTCCGATAGAGCACAAACGGTTCGTGTGGCCATTGATCCGAAAGCCGGTCCTCAAGACTTGGTGACGCCGGGTCACGTCTTTCCACTTCGTGCCAGAGATGGCGGTGTGTTGGTACGAACAGGTCAGACTGAAGGGTCTGTCGATTTGGCTCGCATGGCAGGGTTGACACCAGCGGGAGTGATTTGTGAGATCATGAACGATGATGGCTCCATGTCTAGGATGCCAGATCTACTCGAGTTTGGTCGAAAGCACAACATTCGTATCGTTGCAGTAGCGGATTTGATCCGATGGAGACTTCGCAATGAGGTGTTGGTCAAGAAAACCATTGATGTGCAGACACCAATTGGCAATCTCGGTGAGTTTCGTATGACGGTGTATGAATCGATTACGGATGGCAAAGTACACATGGCCCTAAGCAGAGGAGACCTAAGTGGTGATGATCCAGTACTGACTCGCGTGCAGGCTGCAACCCACGTAGTTGATGTCTTTGGATTCCAAACGTCGGATTCTTGGTTGCAGATTGAAATGGCTCTGAAGAAAATCGCCGAAGAGGGACGCGGTGTGTTTTTGTATATGAACATCGCAGGACAAGATTCTGCAGAGGTTATACGCACGTTAAAGACGCATTTGGGTCAGAAGACAGACAATGAAGGATTGACCAATGCCGTTGGTGATGGTGCCCTCAGAGAAATGGGTACAGGCGCGCAGATTCTGTTGGATTTGGGTGTTGGCAATATGAAGTTGATGACCAACAATCCTCGAAAGATTGTCGGACTGGAGGGATTCGGACTTAAAGTTGTGGAGCGTGTTCCTCTACAAGTACCAGTGTCGAAAGACAACCTTCCATTTCTTCGGGCTCGACGATTGGAACTTGGGCACTGGCTCAATGAAGAAACCATTCAAGATGACAATTCTTGAGCAGATTTGTCTGATCAGCATTAAAAGAACAATACAAACCATCTTTAGTACATACAGAAATACTGGGAGAGTACATGTCTACACAAACCTTTGAAGGGAACTTGCTCGTTGGAACAGAGCGCTATGCGATCTTGGTTTCTCGTTGGAATGATTTGATTACGTCACGTCTTTTGGAGGGGTCCATTGATACCATCCTGCGTCATGGTGGAAGTCGTGATCAAATTGATATCGTTTGGGCACCAGGTTCGTATGAGCTGCCGTTGGTTTCTCAGCGCTTGGCCGTCTCTGGTAAGTACGCAGCGGTCATAGCTCTTGCCTGTGTTATTCGTGGTGGTACACCACATTTTGACTATGTTGCTTCAGAAGTCTCAAAAGGGTTGGCAAGTGTATCTCTAGATACTGGTGTGCCTGTGTCTTTTGGTGTATTAACCACCAACTCTATAGAGCAGGCAATCGAGCGAGCAGGCACCAAGATGGGGAACAAAGGAGCAGAGGCCTCTTTGGCGGCGATTGAAATGGTTAGTCTGTTGAAAAATTTGCCTGTAGCGGAGGCGTAACGTGTCAGGTTCTCGACGTCTCGGTAGACAACATGCCTTTATCATTTTATGCAGCATTGACTTGGGTCAGACCAATGTTGATCGCGCTGCTTCCAAACTTTGGACATCGACCGTATTGCGTGAAGAGTTGGATCCAGACGAAAAAGCATTGGTCCAG
>CALDQI010000125.1:0-3095 GCA_937911635.1 uncultured Pseudomonadota bacterium
CAACAGACAGTCAATGTTCTTCGTGTGGACCCATCTGTGGACGTACTTGAACCCCGCTCTCACAGTGGATGTCAAACCATTACCTCTGTACGGTCAGGCCAAAATGCCATCGCGGGTATCAACGGTTCATTTTTCAGTGGGGGGTGTTCATCCCTAGGAATGGTTCGCTATCAAGGAACCACCTTTGACACCAACACCATGCACAATCACAACGGGGGGAACTCCTATCAAATGCGGACCATCGGTTGGAACACCTTTGGCACCCCAATATACTCTTGGCTGGATCAGTTTCAAGATTGGACAGCACCTGAGCATGCAATCGGAGGATACCCCTCTCTTGTCGAAAATGGAACCCTCACCAATGAAGTGTACCCAGGACAAACCGTTTGGAGCACCACCGATTGGACAGCCAATCCAAGAACGGCAATCGGTTCGACTTCTACAGGTGAATTTCTACTGGTCACCTTGGATGGACGAACCAGTCTCGGGAGTGGTGTCACGTCCAATGATATGGCGGACCTCATGTTGTCGCTGGGCGCTAACGATGCGATCGGTCTCGATGGGGGCGGTTATACAAGCATGACCATCGAGGACTGCTGGCACAACGATGTCGTCAACCATCCATCGGATAATCACAGCACCGGTCACAATACCCCGCGTTCGGTCAGTGATGGGGTCTATATCTGGGATTAATTGTCTCTCATTGAGAGATTAAAGACTCCAAAACACCCTCTTCTAGATCTGCATCTCCAAAGTCGGTAATCAAATCACCATCATCCGTTCGAAGACCAAAAGCGTTAATGTAGGTGTTGAACAGCTTGTTGTGGGTCGCCCCTTCAAAATCAAGATGCTGTCCAGTGCGAAGGAACCCATTCCCTGAACCAACGGAGATAAACGGAACATTGTTGTACGAGTGTGAAACCCCATTGCCCAAATCGTTGCACCACACCGAAATCCCCTTGTCGAGGATTCCATACCCTTCTAATTTTGAGAGGAAGTGGGCAAAGGTTTGAGCAAACAATCGGTCCACAGAATGGTGCATATCCTCAGCACCGACAATGGTCTCCCCTTCCGAGCCATCCGCATAAATCCGGTGTGATATCCAATGAAACGACGGAAGTTTAGTTCCGTTAATGGTGTATTGAGTCCCATCATTGCCATCACCGATTTGTAGTGTCGCGGCTTTGGCATAGCCAGCAGAGAAGGCAAGAGCAATCAAATCCATATGCATTCGGGCAACGGTGATTCGATTGTCATTCAAAGTTCCCAGCCCGGAGAGACTCGCCATGGCTTGTTCTTCATCGCTCGAGAGGCTTGCTGACAATAGTTCAAACTCACGAATGGAGTCAAAGTGCAATTCGAGTTTTTGTTTGTCTTCCGCGGAAAAATAACGGCTTTGTTGAAGTTCCCTGATTTGCTCCAATACCAAATCGTTGATGGACTGTCGGCGGTGAAAAACCAGTTCCGAATACGAATTATCCGTCACCCCCAGCATCCGTTGATAGGCTATCCATGGGTCATCTTCCGCAGGACGCAGCTGCTTAAAATCTCGATAGGATAGCACTTCTTCTAAGTACCCATTTCGAGGTCCAGTATAGAGTGTGAGCGGTTCCCCACCCATTTGTGGAAAATGCCTAGCAATGTAATTATCAATCGACTCTCCCATTGCTAACGAAGCGTTCCCTGACAGGTCTTCCGTTACCTTTGCAGCCGTCAAACATTGATTGCCACCACCAGAGTGCCCACATCCATTGTGGACATTCCCATAACTTAACCCTTTGGGGGCAATGAGATGATCTGCCCATGGTGCCAATTCAGATAGCACCTTCTCAGAGTCCATCCCAAGTGTTGTAGGGTTCAAAGTCCCTACCTCACTGGGCCAGAATCGATTTTCCTCTCCGTTGCTATCCCCTTGCGTAACGCCGTTCCCTTGTCGACAGAAGAAGATGAACTCTGCATTGTCGGATGAGCCCTTGGAATCGGACTCCAATAAAGGGAGCAACAATGTCGCTGAGCCGGCTTGTAAAAATCGACGACGTGACAACTTCATTCTTCCCCCCGTCTTCGAAAAGCATCCGACTCCACAATCTCCAGAACCAGTTCCAAAATGGGTTGATCATTCATTGAAGACTGACTGACTGTGTCTAATATTGAGGCATCGGCGTCCTGTATCGGACGACTCAACAAATAGGTGAGCAAGTGTTCTGCATAGCATTGATGGGCTTCCTGCGATTCGGAAAGGACCTGTGTGAACTCAACACCTGTTTGCCATGTTTGCAGACCATCGATGACAAAATAATAGGAATCAGAAGCATCTATAGGAAGCTCCCCATCTTCGGTCCGAAAACGTCCCAACTCATCGTACTGTTCAAAAGCAAACCCAGGTGGATTGATCATTGCCGAGTGACACCCCTCACCACAAGTCCCTACCCCCGTATGAGCTTCGACTCGCTCACGATTGGTGAGTTCAGGGTCTTGAGGTGGCAAGTTGGGAACCACATCTGGCGGTGGCGGAAGACTTTTACACAAAATGGCATCGTTGATAAATACCCCCCTATGGATCGGGGACGATTGTCCAACATCCGACTTGTATGCCAACGGACCAAGCAACGTTAAGATTCCTGAGCGCTCAGAAGGATCGAGTTCGATGCGTTCAAACTCTTCAGTGAGCGAATCATCATCAAGACCATATAATGTGGCAAGTCGACCGTTGGCGAAGGTGTAATCCGCCGTATACAATCCTCTAAGGGTTCCATTCTCGACATACAAATGCCAAGCTATAAAGCGCTGTATCTCTTCGGATAACAATGCATTCAGTTCTACATCCCAAGATTCATCGGGTTGATCAATGTTCGCATACCCATCCCAGTGGAAGAGTTCTTTATGCAACTGCAAGAGATTGTCTTGCCCACAATCTGATAACAGTAACCGCTCAGCGTGCTCTCGATAATTCTCCACGAAGATTCCATTTGTCAAATCTTCTTTCATTGCCTGATCAGGTGGCTGATTGCACAACTGGTAAGACAGTTTGCTGGAGAGTTCATACACATCCAACAACTCTTCTGGGGGTGTTTGTTCCAATCGATACAAAAAGT
>CALDQI010000126.1:0-3197 GCA_937911635.1 uncultured Pseudomonadota bacterium
TAACGAATCCCGAGCATTCATCGTTTAACTGTGTAAGTTCATGATAGTGAGTGGCAAAGACACAACGGGCTTTCACCTTATTGTGTATCGCTTCAGCAACCGCCCACGCAATACTCATACCGTCATATGTACTTGTACCACGGCCAATCTCATCAAGTAATAACAGGGATTGCTCAGTCGCATGGTTCAAAATATACGCGGTTTCAGACATTTCCACCATGAATGTAGATCGACCTTCAGCCAAATCATCACTGGCGCCAACTCGAACAAATATCGTATCACAAATACCAATATGAGCTCTATCGGCTGGAACAAACGAGCCAATCTGAGCCATGAGAACAGACAAGGCGATTTGTCTCATGATCGTAGATTTCCCAGACATATTGGGTCCAGTCAATAGGATCTGCCTACGATTTGCATTGATTGTAACATCGTTTGGAACAAAACTTTCATTGAATGTATTGCGTTCGATAATCGGATGTCTAGATTGTGACAATGACAAATTCAAGGACAAATCAACACTGGGTTTGCAATATCGATTTTCAACAGCCACTGTTGCCAATGAACAAAAGACATCCACAAAACTGACTCGTTGTGCAAGTTTCTGCAGCTGGACGACATATTTTGAAGCTTCAGTTCGCAGTTGTATAAAGAGTTCTTGCTCTAAGGCCTTACTTCGCTCTCCAGCCGTCAGTATTTTCTCTTCAAACTCTTTCAGTTCTGGAGTGATAAAACGTTCTGCATTGGCCAATGTTTGCTTGCGAATCCATACATCTGGAACTTTGTCTTTATTGGCAGCAGTCACCTCTAGGAAATACCCAAACACTCGATTGTGTTTGATTTTAAGCGATGTGATTCCAGTAGACTCCTTCTGCTTTTCTTCCATTTCGGCAATCGCAAGTTTAACTTCTGTAGTTAACTTTCGTAGATTATCCAACTCTACGTTGTATCCAGCAGCAAAGATCCCACCTTCATTGATAGCAATGGGAGGCTCCTCTTCGAGTGCAGTTAATATTTGTTGCGCCAAATCGAGTGGTATATCATCAGGAATGAATCCTTTGAATGCCGCAAGTTCTTCTAGAGGATTGAATATGTTCGGCAAACGAAGAATCGAATCGGCCATCGACTTTAACGATTTTGGAGAAATACTCAACTGAGCGACCTTACCCGCTAACCGTTCTAAGTCATATACGGCTTGAAGTTCAGTTTGTAAACTGTCACGTAGACTGTGTTCAAGCAATGACTCTACAGCGTCCTGACGACGGCGAATCCGCTGTATGTCAATCAAAGGGGCTCCAAGCCATTTACGAAGCAATCGTCCACCCATTGCCGTTTTGGTTTTATCCAATAAATACAGTAATGTATGCTTTCTATTCGTTCCACGCTGTGGTTGAAGGATCTCAAGATTTAATTTTGTAGCCTCATCCAAGACCATTTGAGCTGAAATTGTATATTTTTGAATCGATTTCACATGGGATAAATCGGTAAACGTTACATCCCTTACATAGGAAAGCAATGCTCCTGCAGCCCCGATAACAGAATCCCCAGAACGAATGCCATACCCATTTAAATTAGATACGGACATTTGGGCGCACAACGCTGCATAGCCTGAATCCAAATCAAACATCAAGCGATTTTGAACACTATTGGGGATTTTTTTTAGCACAGGCTGCAGCTCTTCTAATGCGGCCATATTCTTTTGTAGAATTAACTCCTTGGCTTGAAGACGTTGAATCTCTGATATTGTCTGTACTAGAGTAGGCAATTCAGTAACCAAGAACTCTCCTGTTGAAACATCTAATGCAGCGATACCATAGGGGCCACGAGTGGAGTTTAATGAGTATACACCAACCAACCAATAACTCTCTTTGGAGTCTAATCCATCTGAATCCCATGGAACTCCAGGCGTAACAACCCTCGTTAAAACCCTTTCGAGCATCTTTTTGGCACTTGGGTCCCCCTTTTGCTCAGCGATGGCCACCTTAAATCCAGCCTGAGCCAGTCTTGGTAAGTATCCTTCCAAAGCATGAAAAGGGATACCAGCCATTGGAACCGGCTCCTGATCTTTCTTATTGCGACTGGTCACGTTTAGATCGAGTACTCTTCCAGCGATATTGGCATCTTCTAGGAATAATTCATAAAAGTCCCCCATCCGGAACAGTAGCAAAGCATCTGGTACCTTAGATTTAATTTCGATAAATTGTTTCATCATGGGTGTTCGTAAAGCAGAGTTATGTAAAGAAACATTACCATACCACTCCGGCTTTTCAGATCTCGTCCGAGCAAGGTTGGCAGTGTTGCCCTCTTTCTCTTGGGTTTCTATATCTTGCTCTTTCGCAGTCTCAACTGCATCTGATAACGTCATTTTTTGTCTCCTTCATTTACACACAGAATTTACACACAGTCAAATCATTAATCATTGACTATCACTGAGGTTGTTCTTTCATTGGCCGTAAAATATACAACTGAAAACCATCCAACAATTCTTGCTCGATCTGCTTTGAATCCAATGGTGTTGTCCATGTTCTCATAATTGTCCAGTTGGGATTTCGTTCTAGAAAGTGTTGAATGACACCTGTCCCCTCTTCAGGATGCAATGAACAGACACAATATCCCAAGACACCACCGTCTTTTACATATTTACTGGCTGTTTGGAGTAATTTCTTTTGTAAAACCACGTTGCTCTTCACATCAACAATCGATCGATTCCATCGAACTTCTGGATGCTTTCTAATGACTCCCAAACCAGAACATGGAGCATCCAAGAGAACCAGATCAAACAATCCTAAATCAGATTTATATTGGCTTGCATCCTGCTCAACAATATTGACATCCATCTTTAGACGACGGGCATTTTCTTTCAATCTAGCCAATCTTGTTCGACTGATATCCATTGAAGTCACCGAAGCTCCGTAACTTTTTAGCCGAAATGTTTTCCCACCTGGAGCGGCACACATATCAAGTACAGTTACCGAATCACTCTCTTCCACCGCGTTATAAGCTAGATCAGCGATATGAACTGCCGCTGGATTCATTATCCACCACTCCCCTTCTTCATAGCCAACCCAATTGGCAAAGGGTCCCCTTTGATTGGTATATACAACGCCATTTACTTCCAAGTTTTCTATTGTACACGGGCGGTCTACCAGTTCTTTATAGCGATCTGGTATCACTTGGGAACCGAATACCGCTCCAGA
>CALDQI010000127.1:0-8047 GCA_937911635.1 uncultured Pseudomonadota bacterium
CCATCCTGCTTCATCAAAGCGATCACCTTTTGCAGATCTGCATGTGCTGTTGGATGCTTCGGACTCCAGTTTGTTCGCTTGATCAAACATTCTGCGTACAAATGTCGAAATCCATTCTGTTCACTGAGTTGCACCGCCTGTTCTATTTTGGCTCGCGCATTGTCCATCCGATTGACAGATGCACTGACACGGGCTTCAGCAACGAGAAGTTCCACTACGTCTCTATTCGTTAAAAGTCCATCAAAATCGGCATAACAACGTTGAATATCTTGTAGGACATCTTGCCAATTTCGCTGCGACAGTGCCGTCTTAAAAGAAGATATCTTCAAGTCCAACTGGGCTCGTGGAGGCAGATCATAGGAGATCGCAGTCTCTAGTACCGTTACCCCTTCTTCAATCGGTCCATGCATACGGGTAATGTATGCCAGCGTCAAAGCCAACGATGGTATGTGATCCAGCCAGTTCAATTCTACAGCCCGTTGATAGGCGATGCGAATATTTGCCGATTCTTCATACAGCTGTGCAAGAAGAGCATCTCCACCGTGTCGATAAAACTCTGCTAGACGCGTGGACCATTGCCCATATCGACGCGCGTGGCGCTGATACACCACATCTTTTGAGGCAGACTCATCTAATTTTTGAGAGGCAAAATCAAAAATGGACCGCAACATTGAAATTCTAGGGCCTTCTCGCAGTATGATCAGCAATGATCTATCGAGCAGTCCCTCTATGACATCCATCACAAAACTGGCATCTTGAAATTCAGAGATGTCTACGATGGCTTCAGCATCATCGACCAAAAAACCATCTCGAAAACAAGCCAACTGCATCAGTACGGACTGCTCGGCATCGGACAGAAGAGACCATGACCACTCAATGGCATTGTAGATTGAATTGTGCCGACCTTCACGATGTCGATCTTGCAACAGCTTAAACCGTTCCTGTAATCGATGATGAATCTGTTCAATGGTGAACAATCTCAACCTAGAAGCAATCATCTCTAACGCCAAAGGAAGACCATCCAGCGCTGAGACAATCTCTAGAAGCAGTTCTTGTTCTTCGGGTGTCCACTCTCGGCCGTGCCCAAGCGTATTCAGACGTTGTTGCAAAAAGAAAACACCATTGGCTTCAGACAAAGGATGTATAACAACAATACTCTCACCCCGAATACCCAATCTCATCTGTGAAGTCACAATGAATACATTGGTTGTACCCTGTTGGATTGACGATGCCCAATACCCTATCGTCTTGGGGGCCAAATGGATAATCTGTTCAAAGTTGTCGAAAATAAAGAGGTTGTGTTCTAGAAGTTTCAACGCGTTGGCGATGACCTCTATTGCCGCATCCGCCTCTGTTTCAACCAGCGGAATGCTTAGTTTGTCGGCTGTTTTGACAACAATGTCCATGAGGGTTGTGGCCTCAGATAAATCGATGAACCACAGTCCTCCAGTAAATCGGTCCCCCATATGATAGGCAGATTGAATGGCTAGTTGAGTCTTACCCACTCCACCGGGACCCTGTAACGTAACCATCGTCGCACCTGTTTGGCACAGCTCCACAATCCGATCCACTTCCGTTTCACGACCGATAAACAAATCAGCCGATGGCGGCAGATTCCCTCGGGTCATCGAACGATCAGAGAGCGCGAAATGGTCACTAGTGGTCACTTCATCATCAATACCTGTACCACCATGTAGAACCCCCATTACCCCTATACCAGACAACGGAGCCAATGAAGCAACCCGTCGCTGTAAATTGGCAATCGATGTGTAGCGACGTTTCGGATCTGCATACAGGCAAGGACGTAAAACATCCAACAACTGCGGATGGATGACTCTAAGAGCGGCAACATTTTCGGGTTCCAATAGGACCTTCTCTGCATTTCGAATCAGTTTGGCCATCTCGGGCAACGTCTTCGCACGGAGTAGTTTTTTCCCTGTAAAGGCCTCAAACAAGCACAGCCCAAAGGAAAAGATGTCCGACTGGGCCGTCATCTGATCATTTCGTGACTGCTCAGGTGACATGTATGCAGGTGTACCTCTGATTCCTTCTATATCATCAGTAAACCCGACGGCATGAGCAATTCCAAAATCTGCAATTTTGACCACGCCACTGTTGGAAATCAAGATGTTACTTGGCTTGAGGTCACAATGGACCAACTGCAGCCACCTTCCATTCACAGTCAACTTATGCGCATAATCCAGACCAGCACACACTTGAAGTGCGATTTCCAACGTTGCTTGAGGAGTCAGTCGTCGTTGCCGAATCAGATTCTTTAAAGTGACCCCATCCACCATCTCCATCACAACAAACAATCTATCGTTGATGGCTCCTAAGTCCTGAACTTCTACGAGATTGATGTGCTTAAACATGCCACCAAGTCTCGCCTCCGCAACCAGTTCTTGACGTGCCTTCTCTGAGGATACGGATTCATGCAGCAGCTTCACCGCAACTTCTTTTTTAAACCCAGCCGGACCATTCAAAATCGATCGATACACTTCCCCCATTCCACCTTTACCGATGGGTTCCATAAGGTCATATCGACCAAGTTGTAACATGGGTTGTTTCATAAGACTCTATTATTTATCACTTTCTCTCAAGTCATCATAACACAGACCACCCAAAAACATTCAGTCCTATCAGTGCGTTATTTGTAAACTCTTCTAAACAGTGCGTGGCTCGAACAAAGAAGCGTTCAAAAGAGGGTCAATTGTTCGATGGCTTCTTCGCCCACAGAAACCCTCTCTACTCCACACCCCGACCTAGAACATTGCCAGTGGATCTCCACTGTACCAACCCCTCGAACGACCCAGTGAAGAGCCTGCCGATTCCCACGCACAGGCAAACTGGGATACAACAAATTTTTGGCCGATTGAGTTTGCCATTGACCCCAACCATCCAGAGCCGGTACAGACTGAATTTCCAAGCCACCTATGAGTTCAACATCCTCTGTACACTGCAATTCCACATGAGTTTCCTTGGTCAGTTTTAAATTCAAAGCCCGCTGGAGTCCGGCCGTGGGTAAGTAGCCTCGATTTTCAATGTGCATGGTAATCCGATGTACATCTTCAGCAATTTTCTCAACCAGTACTTTGCTCTGTACTTTTGGGAGAGACATCCGAATCTTATCTAAGATGGAAAAGGTGTGTTCACATTCTGTTGGCAGGTGTACCAACGGTGGATTTCGTATTGTTCGCAAGTAATCAATGCCACCGATTTCAACTGACCCAAGTTGTGGATGTTCGACCTTTTCCCACAGAAGCATTTCTCCATCACTTGATGCTTTGGTCAACAAAGCCGAAACGATGTGCTCCTTGGGCTCCATGAAAAATCGTGCAGGCTCTTTAACTTGAACACCTGCCCATTTAAACGGATCCCAAACTTCCAGTGTATATGCAGGAATACCCAGTGTTGAACTCAAGCAGTCAGCCCAAACACCGACAATACTTTGCTTTGGGTCATAGGTAAAATCAGGGTGTACACGAAATACTTTATAGCCGGTACCAGCCACCAGTTGCTCGGCCAACCCTTGTAGCATAGAAATGTCCGACTTTGGTAAATCGGTGTCGGGATTGTACGGCTGAGTCAGCAAGGCTCCCGTATACGTGTGTAGGGTCATCGCCGCAACGATATTGGATTTTGAAGTCACAGCATCCATCAATGAACGCGCTTCGGGCTCTGATAACGAGAACATACCGCCATCCATACCAAACATCTCAAAAGGCGACCAACGAATCGGAAAGTTCCGATTGAGATCCAATCCGTGCTTTAAGGGTGCCTGAATCCATTGACACCCGTCCCATTCTAGGAATTTACCTTCATAGGAAACGAAATAAGCCTCTTGCGGATCATCATCCAGTCGACGTTTCCGAAGACCAAAAGGGGCATTCTCATCTGTAACATACGGCCCCGCAGGATCTTTCCATCGCATCCAACGGACCTTCTCATTGCCATCCACGTCGCAGGCTTCAAAACCAACACGTCGCACCCCATCCTTTGCTTCTCGAGTTGAAGACCGCAAAAATGGGTCCCCCCGCATCAACGCTTCCAATCCATCTGGAGACACGCATGGAACACAGTAGACGGTGTTTTCTTGGAACCATTTTCGTCCACGTTCTTCTTGTGTCCAGTCCACCCACTGATCGACAGTATGAATGAGTCCCATCATCCCTGCCCATTCCGAAGCATGAGTGAGGGCATCAAGCCACAATGCAGGTGTTGTACCAGGGTTGTGCCCCAGTGTCAGCATCCAAATGGTGCGTCCTTCACGCGTTGTTCCTATCGAATCAAGAGTTATCCAGTCTGGATGCATTTCCACCAGCAGCCTACACCATTCTTCAACTTCTTGAAATCGCCAATACGATTCATTTGGATTGCGCATCTTCTCTCCAGCAGTACGGGTTTGCCTTAAAACACCTGTATCACACCAGGGACATTCATTTCCAGTGTCATCGACCAAATGGGTTCTGTACCAGTCCAACCCATCTCATACCTCACGGCAGTTGTACCAACTCCCGAACGTATGTGAACCGTTGGTACGACTTGATGCCGACCATCTTGTACAAACCACTGATGTGTCCCCCCTGCCCCTGCATCGATGTAAGAGGTCAGTTCCCCCACACCAAATCGAAATCGTCTAGACAACCGTAGTGAGTTCGCCGGTATCCAATGCTCAGGACTTGTTGCAGAATTCTTCGGTTGGATTAGCGCTTGCCCCCCTAAAACCCATCGATCTCGAGCAATTGTTTCAATGTGTGCAGTCCAAATCGGTACACCCTGTGCGTTCAGCGGGATTTGATAACTGACCCCAATAGACAACTGACCATTCCACCATCGTTGGTCTGTTGGCTCGTCAATCATCGCTTGCACAAAGGACGCGGGCCCCAAGAAGGATAAATTGTCTCCACGAAGTTTCCGTGACGCCACACCAATTATCTCACCGGACTCATTGACGATAGGACCACCAGAGTTCCCTGGGTTCAAGGGGGCATCGACTTGAATCAATCGTTCACCGACTGCCGAGACAATCCCTTGTGAAACTGACCACTGTAGAGTTCCCTTGAGCATGGGTTTACGCTCATATGGAGCGAGTGGATGTCCAAGCGCATACACCGATTCGCCTTGTTTGGGTAATTCAGACTGCACCTCAAGTAGAGTGACTGTAGAAGTGGACGACCAATCCTGCAGCTGAACCAATGCCAAGTCGTGCTTTACATCTACAGCGATCGTTTCACCGGTATACGTACCACCAGAACGAGTCTGGACACTGGTATATCGACCGGACGCCACACAATGGTATGCAGTCAAGATGATACCGTCGTCATCAATGATCGACCCAGAACAAAAGGCTCCATTGTTTGTCAACAACACGACTGCATCCAGCCAAGTTTGAATGGTTGACGGTTTTGGTAGAGGGTGAGCGTAGGCCGAACCCCATAACAGTAAGGACAATATCATACACAAGAGATAACCCACTATCCAACAATGCATCAGGATTTTGTCACAAAACTGTAGTGTGTCTATATGAACCAAACGGACTAAAATGAAATATCCTAAAGTATGAGAGGTTTCAATGAGTTCAGTCGCCCTATCAAGGACAGCCATCTTAGAGCAATTTCACACATATGGATGCAGTCGTGAACAGTTTCGTATCGGTGGAGAATACGAACGAGCCATCGTCCGTCCGAATGGCTCTCCCGTTCATTATGCTGAACCATTTGGTATCCGATGGTTTCTCACACAGTTTGCAAAACGATGGGGATGGAAACCATATCTGGAAGGACAAAACATCATTGCGCTTCAAAAGGATGGTGCCAGCATTACTCTAGAACCCGGCGGGCAGTTTGAACTCTCGGGTGCACCGCACTCAGATCTATCATCGTTGGTAGAAGAATTTTCTCTCAACCGAGACTGTGTCAACCAGTTGGCTTCCGAGGCTGGTTTTCGAGTCATCACTGCAGGACTAACCCCCATCACGAGTATTGAAAGTATAGACTGGATGCCCAAAGGTCGCTATGTGATCATGAGAGAATATCTTCCAGAACAGGGCGATCTGGCTCATTACATGATGAAAGGAACAACCAGTGTACAGTGCAACTATGACTTCATTGACGAAGCCGATTGCGCTAAAAAAGTAGCTCTTTGTGCCGGTGTTGCTCCTCTTACGACTGCGATGTTTGCAAACTCTCCGCTCTACTTAAATCGGCCAACACAGTTTCAAAGTTTCCGAGGACATATCTGGACGCGTACAGATCCGGATAGAACAGGTTTCCCACCTGGCCTAAGAGAAGACTTCACCTATGAAAGATGGGTAGATTATTTGCTCAACGTTCCAATGATGTTCGTCCAACGAGAAGATACATGGATCCATGCCAAAGGACGATCGTTCTATGAGTTCATGACCAAAGGGATTGACGGTCATTTCCCAACATGGGATGACTGGGAACTCCATATGACCAGCACATTTCCTGAGGTCCGAATCAAAAGAACGATAGAGGTACGCGGTGCTGATTGTGTGTCACATGAGTTGGCCGTTGCATTTTGTGCACTCTTCACAGGACTTCTTTACGATGACACCGCTCTGTCAAAAGGACTGGAGTTGTCACAAGAATTGCGGTATTACGGCACTCGTGACGAACGATTTGCTACAGCCTGTCAACTTGGATTGCAAGGGCGATTCATCAATGCCAGCGGTTCGACATCCATTCTAGAGTTGGCATCTCGCTTGGTTCAAATCGGAGCAGATGGATTGGAACGTTACCAACCCCACAATCGAGATCTTCTTTCTCCATTGGAAGCTCAAATGGCTCGTGGTTGTTCTCCCGCAATGGATTTGATAAATGCTTGGCAATCCAATCCCACACCTGAGCACGTAATTGACTTCCTCTCATACTGAGCCAACACGAGATGCCTCAAACCATGCGCCGGACGCTCTCCCCTTTTGGACTGTTCTAATTGGGATTCCGATGTATTGGGTCATACAGTGCATCTTGAGAACCACATTGGATTTACGAGATCTACCCGGTTCTGCAAGTACGTTATCCATCTTGTATACAACCGGTAAAACAAGAGGTTCCGATGCGGCATCGTACGTCTTTAATTGGTGCCGATTTTGGCTAGATGTAGATCTACAAACCGCCATATGGATCACCAGTACGATTAGCGGTACAGCAATGGTTCTTGGACTCATCGCAACCGCAACGAGTATCTGGGGAAAACAGGCTGGATGTTGGGCCGGTGTACTCACTGCCTGCTGGCCCCTAAGTCAGCAAATGGGATTGCTTGTCGGGTTGGACTCTCTAGCGATTGGGAGCACATGGCTTGGTGTCGGGGTCCTGTCTGTTGCACTCCACACAGGATGGTGGGGACTATTGATGTTGCCTCTGGCTGGATGGATCCTGCCGTTGGCTGTAGATGTTAAAAGCATCGCAATTCCAACACTAGCGGTCTTAAGTGCCATTGTATTTCCACCAAACAAACCAACCGCATGGAAGCCTTGGTCAGTCGGAATCATTGCGACACTCGCTTTTGCATCGACGTTGTCTGGCACCGATGACCATCGAGTGGTCTTGCCCGAAATCAATCGATTTACGATTGAGCATGGATGGCACAGACTGCAAGATCTTCAAAGACGTGGATTGCCCGAAGGAATGTTTGAAAGCCTGTGGTGGATCGGAGGTGGATTGTCAATCGGAACATTTCTCCACCAAACGTGGCTTCACAAACTCTATAAGACGCCTGTTCTATGGATGCGGTTCTGGAGCCCGATGATTCTTTGGATTGCAACAGGAGTTGGATTGTGCATCACAGCCGCAGGACTTGGTGAACTGAGCCGTCCAAGATATATGGTTGGTCTTGGAATGGGGCTACTTCTTCCAATAGTAGCCTCTTTGGCTGCGTATACACATCGATGGGCAAAGATTGCCGGATGCGTCATTGGACTCAATCTTCTGTTAAACACATGGGGTTTTTTTGGACAATGGGGCCAAGTTCGACATCGAATGCTTGGAGGCCACCCCCCGACTCTTCCTACAGCACCTTCCATCTG
>CALDQI010000128.1:0-9432 GCA_937911635.1 uncultured Pseudomonadota bacterium
GATCCCATTCACTTCCAAGTCTCTAAAGAAGGTATGAAGCCCCAACTGTACAAACTTACGTATCCAAATGACCATTACCATTGTGTACACTCCTCTTCGGAGTATACAGGTGTCGGCAGATTTTGAGTGGTTACCACAGCATCCGTTGTGCCATCTTACGAGTTCGAGAAAAGCACCCTTCCAGTGTCACCAACTTTTGCTTAATTGCACGAACTTTATCGGGCAGTTCCATTTCCTGATAAATTCGAGCCTTAGTAAGCCACACTTCAGGAGCATTCGCCGCGAGAGATTCTGCCAACTCTAGATAGGTCTTCGCATGCGCAACATTTTTGTTGTTGAGCCACATGATTGCCAAGGAGTTTAGAGCAAACCACGTCGGTCTTTCTTGATTGGACACATGAAAATAATACTGTCCCGCATTGTTGATATCGCCTTGTGCTTCAGCGATCATTCCCCAAAGGGTATACTTCATCACCTCATCGTCTGCCACCTTTTCAGACAACTGCAAAATACCATTGGCGTCGTTATCTTCTAGATACAGCATCCCTTGCAACAAGGGGTCTACCGGTGGATACTGAGCCAACAGATCCCTGTGCTTTCTTAATTCCCCAATATTGCCTTGGGAAGCATACAACTCTGCAAGACTCAAATGAACGATGGGTTTAACCGGCTCTGGGACCTCATCAAGCAGATTTTGAAAGTACTGCACCGCCAGCGTTAGTTTACCAGTAATCCGCATAAATGCCGCGACAGCTCGATATGGTCCTACAGACTCTGGATTGTCGCGAATGATGCGATTGAGACGTTTCATCACCAAGGGTCCCCTACCAGAACGAACATACAATCCAACCCAAGCGGCTAAGGCATCTGCATTGGTCGCATCATACCGCAAACACTGCTCAATCTTTTGTTCGGCAACCTCTTGTGTTTTTCTACCGTCTGGAAGGGTTTCTTCTTCCCTCGTTTCTAATTCAGCCGCCTCTTGTAACCAACGGGCAATATCTTCTTCATAGGCCATAAACGACTCCAGGGAAGGTCCATGGCAATTTGTAGCCTTGACCCTCCCTTTCGTCAAACAGATTTGGCGTGTATCTGTGTAGATTTACACTCAAGCAGCGTGTTGCTTCACCAATCTTTGCATTCGACTGACTCCAGACTTTCTCAGTTGACACGCTCTAGATTCTGTCACTCCAAGAACCGATCCAATCTGACGCAAATTCAGACCTTGCAAAAAGTATTGCTCGACCACAAATCGTTCTTTCTCCGGTAGCAGTGTCAATGCTTCACGCACAATACGATCTCCTTCTGTATTGACTAGATTCTGAACAACGTCCTGGTTTTGATCGGCGACACAATCTTCCAAAAAGTGAACCTCTGAGTCCCCCATTTTAAGATGGCCACTGATGATTGTTCTACGCTGTGTCTCACCGCGAACTCGTCGAACATCAGCTTCAGACAGGTGAAGAACCTTGGCAATATTTTCATCGCTACGATCTTCCCCTTGACATGTGAGACTGTGTTCCGCTCTCTGAATCTCTTTTACTTGCTGACGAAGGTTTCGCGGCATCCAGTCTTCTTTCCGTAAGAAATCAAGCATGGCTCCATTGACTCGAATCTCGGCGTACACTCGAAAAGGCACATTCTTATCATCATCATAACGTTCCATCGCTTCCATTAGGCCAATGAAGCCAACCGATCGAAGCTCATCATACTCAATGTGGTCTGGTATTCGGCTTTTCACACGTTGAGCAACTTGATCAACCAAATGGGCATGGGCCAAAATACGCTTTTCTTTTTCTCGTTGTTTCAAAATGTTTGGATTCATAACCATAACAACCTCCAATCTGTTCAACTGAAGGAGTAGCAAGAAGTGTGCCAAACTGATCATAGGACAAAAATACCAACATATAGCTCCATATCAATCGGTAAAATAGACCCTATCGATATTAAAAGCACATGCTCTACTTATCTTATAAACCAACCATGTTATCAATTTTATTGATAATAATTATCAATAATAATAATCGAGACTAACAATAGCAAACCTTCCGATTTTTATGGCTCTAAACAGGCGGGTCGACTGTCTATCTGGGCACCCTCTATTTGACTCTTTCCACTCGAATCATAGAGCTGCACCACATTAATTTCATGAAATGCCTTTAGTGTTGGCACGATCAAATCGTATACACTCAATGATCCGCAACCGCCACAATCTCCTTCTAATTGAACCTTCGCCACACCAGACTCAACCGCTTGAAGCTTGGCACCGCTTGAACCACAACCAATGAATCTTAACCCAGTTTCTTCTTTGGATGGACCCTGATATAGACTGTCTAGGGCAATCTGCGGTGTCCAAGATGGAACTTGACGCTTTACTGACTCTATACAGTCAGCCGAGCACTCTGGAGATTTCGCAAAGTACAATACTCCTTCGATATTCGATTCTCTTTCTTCGATCTCTTTCTCGGAAGGCAATACCTGCTTTGGGACAACATTTGGTTCTGCTGTCTTCGATTCTATCGATGCTTCTTGACTACACGCCAGCCATACTGTCAGCCACATATATGCTCCTATCTACTCTTGTATTTGCACCAACTTATGGCACTTCACTCAGACTGTTGTACAATCCAATCGGATATTAACATTAACACTGTCGGATCTATAGTCTGCTCAATACTTCCATATTCCGATATCTGTCCCGTTTCAGCCTGTTGAAAAAGATGATTGGCACCCAATACGATTTCAATTGTCGATTCTGTGTCTTCTGGCAATGCCCTCTGGATAGCTTGAGTGTTGATGTCATCGGCTACTTGAAGATCTTTCTCCCCATTTAAAATGAGCACAGGGGCCCTTACTTTTGACCAATACTCCGAGGGTTCAAGCCTCAAGAATGTTTGAAACCAATCATTGGCTTTCAGTTCTTGGAATTGCCTTAGAGTCGCTTGTGTAGTCTCTTTAGTCAACTCATTCTTCGACTGTGAGAGCTGTACGCTAAGAACACCCTTTACACCTTGTGACTCTTCGATGCTATCTAGGTCTGATTGTACTGCCATCGTATAGTCTAATCTAAACTGATCTCGAACCTCAGAATCAGAAACCGCCAACATATCTAAATTCTGCTCTATCAAGACTTCCAGTCCATTCACCCCTGTTCCCGCCAGCGAAACAACAAAGGCCACTTCTTGATCAGAGGCTACAATCCCAGCTATTAATCCACCCTCACTGTGACCGATCAACCCTACTTTGGATGCATCAATTTCTGTTTGTGCACCCATAAAAGTCTTCACCTGTGCGATATCTGAAGCAAAATCCAAGGTGGTCAAATCTTCTCGTACACCTGTACTATTACCAACTCCTCGATCATCTACTCGAATACTGGCTATTCCAATTTTGGCTAAGTGATCGGCAATCACTGCAAATGGCTTGTGCTCAAAGATCGTTTCATCTCGGTCTTGAGATCCGGATCCGGTAATGAACACGACAGACGGCCAACCATTCTCCGGCTTGTTGAGACCCGCGTTCGGCAACACAAGTGTGCCTGCCAATATGGTCCCCTCTTCCTTTA
Organism: uncultured Pseudomonadota bacterium; assembly: GCA_937911635.1. GTDB lineage: Bacteria > Myxococcota_A > UBA796 > UBA796 > UBA796 > CAJWHX01. Next base: position 3,566 of record CALDQI010000128.1, read on the forward strand.
ATGGAACCACCACTTCCTTAGTAGAATATGGAAATGGTCGTATGGGTGTTTGTGGACGGTGAAGAGCCTCAGCCACTCCAACTTTTAAATCTGCCGGAAAAGTTTGCTTCATTTGATTCAATGTACCGTTCCACTCGGAGTCCGACACACGCTCAAAGTGATAGTATGCCCAAGCAATCTTAGGCGTCTTCGGTGGTTTCAATGTAAAAGACATCTCATCTGCTGTAACAATCAGATCAGAGAGCGGCATGCCCTTAGCATTTTGCATCGGGATATCCATGTTCGCAGTCAACTGACCATCCACCACTGTAAAATGCACTGTATGTCCAAGAACTTGATCATTTGGAAGGACTACTTCTCCAGACCAGTGTGGATTGCCCTGCCAAAACTGTTGCTCCTTCTGCACCAACTTCACTGGTTCCACCCCTTGATTGGTCGACTTATTGGCACATGATAACCACAATGCAAGCCACATAGATACTCCAAACGATGACTCTCGGCATATACTCGTTACTGTTTTTGAGCAGATGTTTGCAAAACAATTCGAATCGTGGCTGACCCTTCTCGTACATCGACCTTCTTTTGTGCATCAACGAACCCTTCCGCACGAATCTTTAAATCAATGATTTCTTGAGAAGGCAACATCAACGCAAAATCCCCCGTCTCTGAGACAGTCCACGTAAACTCTTTGCGTAACGTTTGAGGAAGATGAAGAGTGGCATCAGAGATTGGGTCTCCCTTTTGATCCACAACCACTCCACGAACAAAGGCCTTGGACTGTAACGTTTTCCAATAGGACTGAATGACCGATAGAGTATGATTTCTTGCCGCCTCACGCTCTAAATGATCCATTGGCGCTAGGTTTTTGGGATATTCATATACAAATGATGGAAAATGATAGTTTTCAAAGAACCATCGAACTTCGCCCAAGTCACTATTTGGACGCATTCTCTTAATATCGGCATCACCCAAAACCTCCTGCATGTTCGTAGCAAAACCATCCACCAACTGGGTCAGCACACCTGTTTCATCTTTGGTCAAATCGGGGGTGTACCAACCATTCCCACCTGTATGTACAGACAATAACGAAATGGTATTGCTACTGGCGAGCAATTCCATCAGTCCAATCGTTTCAGACTCGAGCTCTGTAGGTTCATCGCTCGGATGTAACAGGGGAAAGTTGGCAGCGATATCGACGCCCTCGTAGGCGTATGGTTCACAGGTACCATCGGTATTGCGACCGTTCTTTTTCCCATATGTACTCGCATGTGCACGCCGCATGGACAACCATACACCGTCGGGGTTCACCATTGGTACAAACCACAAATTAAAATCTTGCAAGAGTGCGGCCCGTTCATCATCATGTTGAAGCAAGTATTCAATGGCATCCAATCCATAATTTGGACCAATAAGTTCATTGCCATGGATGGCGAAGGTGTGGACAATACTGGGTTTGTTGGTTTTCTCTGATTCCCCAATTAAAACCGCGTATACAGGATGACCAAAATGAGTGGAGGCAATTTGCCACAATTCAAACTTATCTCCATGTGTATTCAGGAGTCTTCGAAGACGCTCATGATACATGTAAGGGTCGAGATAATGATTTCGATTGGCCAAATATGCGTCTTGAACCTCTGTATCTGACCAGCCAAACACTGCGCTTCTATATCCACCCTCAAGTGCCATCCACGCCGGCTTGTATCCCCTGTATCGGTCCATCTTGCGCTCTTCCAGACTGACAATCTTTTCAAAAGATACTGACGGTTCATGCCCCGGACATTGCCAGGTATCCGCTAGGGACACCGATACTAGAAGCCACAATACTATAGCAATCATACAAGACAAGCACTAGAGGGCTTGGTGACGTTGAACCAACAGTTCTTCCACATCAACAACTGCCTGTGTTGCTTGAACAAAAACTCGATCAACTGTATCGCGATAACTCTCAAGATCCAGAGCATCGATTTCTGGGGCTTTAAATGCATCTCGAATGATATAACCTCGGGGATCAATCTGACGATGGCCTTTATGCAACTCAAAATGCAAATGCGGACCTGTTGATCGACCAGTGTTTCCCATCAATCCAATCAACTGACCTTGTCGTACAACATCTCCAGTCTTAACATAGGAACGGGACAAATGGGCATACAACGTCGTGAAATCACCCAGATGATCATGATCAATCTTGGTTCGAAGTCCGTACCCAGTTCCCCACCCAGCATCGGCAACCACACCAGCGGCGGCAGCATAAATCGGCGTTCCAATATCTGCTGCAAAATCAATCCCTTTATGCTTTTTATGGCCTCGCTGCACACCGTACTTTGATGAGATGATGATGTAATCGGCTGGGGAGAGTAAAAAAGGATAGGTTTTTGCTGTGAGATCTTCTCCAAACCAGAAATGTCCATCGTCGGTTTGATATTTAAAGACCAATGCAGATGTATCTCCATGATTGACGCGAATCGACAGAACCGATTCTAAATACTCCAACTCATCCCCTCTATATCGGCCAACTGCCAACACTTCAATGGTATCTTCATCCGTTAGTTTCTTAACGATGTCTACCTGATTGTCAATCACACTCAGTAAACTGGGTTCAGCATCAATTACATCCAAGAGTTCAGCCTCTGGATTGAACAGCTGTTTTTTCGAAAAGGTCATCACAATGCTCTTCGCATCCAAAGGGAATGTGTCGAGCATGACCGTTGGTTCCGGAAGCAACTCTACTCTGAGTCTTTCGTAATCGTTGTGTTGAACAGTAATCCGAGAGAGAACAGTTTCCTCATACTCAAAGTTGAGTCGCCCACCTTCATTGAGCATACGAAAATCAGTGTACAAATCTAGTTCTTGGAGGACCTCTGTAGACAACTTCGCTTCAACAAGACCGTGTAACTCTTGAGTTTCGGTAACTGTCATCGATGTAGGAAAAGATTCATCATTGATGATGATTTCTTTCACCACCACCACCTTTTCTTGCGCAGCGGGCACAGGTGTCTCTTGAGAGGATCGACGCATACCCCATGGTGATGTAAATCCAATCAATGAACCCAAAAATAATAGACCGGATGCGAATCCCTTCATTTTCCCTCCGCGGTCCTTTATGTTGTACAGGATTCTGTAAAACAATTCAAGAAAGACAGTTTTTTGTCACGATCGTGACACGACTTTCATACAAATATCGTTACGTTATCGTTGTAAATTTGAATATTTTTAATAAAATAGCATTATTATACAAGTAAAATGATTGATACTATTCGGAAACATGGACCATATCTCTGCGTGTTGTTGCTTTATTTTGGAATGGTTTCCATTGTATTGCGATATCCGACGTCTACAAATCTGACTTTGATACCATTGGATCCCAATTTCCCTTTACATGCGCTAGCGGGACTTGATCTTAGTGATGGTGGTACCGGTTTTGTTAACACACGCCTAGAATTTCCCGATGGCGCTCCCATTCGATATTTGGCTTGGCCACTTCTACTATGCTCACAGTTGTTTGAAGGATCGTACTCCCCAATTACTGCTTTCCATATGGGGATCATTGTCTGGTTGACACTGCAAGGCGTCTTACTCATGCATGTGTTTGAGTACTTATTAAAGAATCGTTTTAGATCCCTTGTGGCCTCAACTTTGGCTCTGTGCACACCACAAACATTAATCGCACTTGGAAATTCCCAATTTGAAAATGTCGCCCCTGCCTTTTTATTGGTTATCGCTTGGGCGATTGAACGAAAAAAGTTTAAATGGCTGTTCTTTGGGCTGCTGGGTGCTTGTTTTAGCAGTCCATATATGGGATTTCTAGGGTTGTTACTGGCATTGATCATCGGTTATCGATCCGTACACGTCTGGATGAGTATGACCCTGTCCGGACTCGCCTCCTGGACATATTATACTGCCGTCACTAGTGGAGAAGTCCATCAGTCCACCCAACCAGCTCCCTCTACGATGTCAGAGTCGGCAAATCTTCTTGGAATTGTTCTACCCATCAACATAGCAGAGAATGGTGGTACATCTCTTCCTTCTATTCTAGAACGCATCCGTCTCTTAATCACCCCAATACCATCTGAACCGTTTGATGGAACTTGGTTTTGGGTCATGGTGACAGCCTCTAGTTTCCTCGGTATTTCTTGGGTTGTACTTGGAGTGATAGGGCTTTGGAACAAACGGAAGCACCCTCTAATCAGGAAACTAATGCTGTGGGCTGGACTTGCACTCCTTTGTTCGTTTGGCAATGAGTTATCCATTGATAGTGGTACAGAAACATCTTCTATCCCTTGGTTTTGGATGCTAACAGATTTCATACCCGGCTTGGCTGACATGAATGCAACCCATCGTTTTTTAATGGCACCCGGTTTGGTCTTGGCTATTGGAGTAGCATGTATTGTCAATCGCAATATTTTACGTGTGGGGTTTGCTGTCTGCACATTTGAGGCACTCCTTATTTCCCCCGCCCATTGGCCTATACCTACGAAGAAGGCCATTATTCCAGATGAACTCTCGGTCATTCAAAAGCCTTTTATCTTTTGGCCCCCTCCCCCCGTTATCTCTTCGTATAAAGTTACGATGACTGGTTTATTGATCAATCAACCGATTGCACTCTTCTCCGCTCAAGGAAGCAGTATGCCTGATGCATCTGGAAAAACCACTCCAATACACAGCAAATTGGACCGACATGGACGAACACTCCAAGAGTGGACTCAATTGGTTCAACAAGCCGACGTCAACAACTTAATTCAATATCGAAGTTTTCATGAGAAAAATGGTAGACTTCCAATTCGAACGCACCAACGAATGTGCCATCCATCGTATTGTGTATCGATGCTAATGAATAAAATACCAGAATAGTGAATCGAAGAAAATGGGCCCGAATTAACTGAGCAAACGCTCTACCACTTCATCACTGAGTCGAAGTTCATCTTTAAGACGTGGAATCCAAATCCTTAGCAGCTCACTATCGGCAAACACTGTCCGTAAGAATCTTTCTCCGACAACATCGATAAAATACTGAGCATTTTGCGGAACCTCTAGAGTCTCTACATATTGGGTGAGCAATGTGAGTTCTGCATCGTTGATTGTGGTATCCACAATTGCAACAAACGTGACCAAATACAAAAAATGCTCTTTGGATTCTGGGGTTGTAAAGACGGTCAAGTCCAATGTTACCTCACCCTCAACACCTTCAGCTACTTGTGCGATGAGTTCTAGTTCTTGAGGATCCACATCCCCATCGATAGCGGACATCTCTTGCATTCCCGCAACAACACTTCGAATCTCTTCTTCTGAAAAATCATACTCTTGCAACCAATCCATGGGACCTCCATTACGACGCTGAACCTGATGTTCAAAGCACTATGTATGCTCCATCCTAGTACTAAGTTCTTTCACTTGTATCTGCAAACGAATTTTTAAAGAGTCTCTGAGCGCTCATTTATCGATAACTCATGCATTCCCCAAACCAATGAGGAAATGAGAAGTATGGCACCCATCTGATGCATGGAAGCCAGTGGTACCCAAACGATGGTCAGCAATGTTGAAATACCCAACGAAACCTGCAATACAACCGCTGCAACCATCGACAACAGAGCTATACGCTGCCTCTTAGTGACCATCGACCAGTTGTTTGCGACAAAGACCAATATTAGTGTTGCCGTCGTGATCGCCAAATATCGATGGTTAAACTGTACCGTCACCAAATTCTCAGTCAAGTTTGACAGCCATGGTGTCCTAATGAACAATCCGTCTGGGATCCACTTTCCACCCATCAATGGAAATGTATTGTACTGAGAACCGGCATTCAATCCCGCAACCAATCCACCCGACAACAGTGTACAATAGACCATGGCTAGTAATCCACCGACCCATTT
>CALDQI010000129.1:0-3139 GCA_937911635.1 uncultured Pseudomonadota bacterium
GAAAGATTAGAAAAATTATTATTAAAAAATTTAAAATTTTTAATATCAAAGGCTAAATTATTAATATTAATGGATGAAAATTCAATATCTTCATAAAACATAAAATCAAAACGACCTACGAGAACAAACACAGACAAAACACGTTACAAGAGACAGGACCACAGAAACCCAGAGGTACACGTGTCAATATTGTTAACTGCTGGTATCCCATTCGATGGTTCATTTTGGACGAAAGTCCAACATCGGCTTGCTGAACACAATCGAGAATCAACAACTTGGACTCTCTGTAAAGAAAGTGGCTCATTGGGCGAACAAATTCAGGATTTAAAGACGGTCCTTTTGGAACAGAATATTGACACTGTTGTGGCTCATGGACTGAGTGTGCCTGTGGCTATTGAAGCATGTCATATTGTCGGAAATTGTAAACTCATAGTCTCAAATGGTCTATTGACACCAAAGGTTGGTTTCATTCGATGGATACTACCCCGGCTTCAACAACTCCCATGCACTCTAACGAGACAACTACTCCGCCCAAGTTTGAGTCTCCCCATCTTGGCATCGTCCGCTGCATTTCGAAGATTGGTCATCAACCCTTATGTCATGGATCGAAATACACTAACAGAATTGACTGAAGAGGTACTATCCAATCTGAACTATCGAAAGAATGTTGGTTCCTACATCTCTTCCTTAGAAAACTGGAAAATTCGTGCACCAGCAGAGACCTCTGTATTTGCAATTTGGGGTGACCACGACTTGCTCTTTCCAATAGAACAGCTCGACGCTACCCAACACCTGTTTAAAATACCAAATCGCCACATTCATCGCATCGAAGGCGGGGCACACTTTCATCCAATAGAACGACCATGGACGATTGCTGATATCATTCAGACAATCCTCACCGAGCACGAATAAATCCTCGGACATAGATGTCATACATTATTGACACGTCAAATTCAAACTGTACAATCACATCGATACTGACGGCATTTATTTTATTGGCATCATTTTTGCATGTATTCGAGGCACAATAGAGTACAGAGAGTGAGATCCTCTGCGGAAACCCTGAGAGCCCCTACATGGGGCTCTTCCCGTTTTAGACACTCATTGTATACGATCGCTCAACTCAAGTACTCGATATACGGTAAGTGAACAATTGAACGTTATTCCTTCTGGTGACTCTCCCCACTTGTTAGTTCCGCAATACTGTTCAGAATCAACTCATTGCGACCATCATACTTGATTGCCTCTCGATACATTTTTAAGGCCATTTCGTTCTCACCCATCATTCGATAAATATTACCATTTAAATTGAGAAGATTGGGATCTTGAGGTTCCAAGTCAATAGCCTTTGTACAGGCTTTTAATGCTTCTGAAAGATCACCTGTATGCAGATGCCATTCTGATAGAGTCCCCCATAGCACAGAATATGTGGGATCCATAGATACAGCCTTCTTCAACAGAATCTCAGCCTCTTTCACCTTTCCCAACGTCAAAGCCTCTTTGCCGAGAATTCCTTTGACATCTGCAAGCCATTCAATAATCTTGGACTGATTTGGAGTCGAATCCAATGCCTTCTGCCAACAATCATGAGCCTGTTGGTTTCGTTCTTGCTCTCGGTAAAGCAGTCCAAGATTGATTAGGCTTTGAACATGGTGTGCATTGAACTTCAAAATATGTAACCAGTGCAACTCAGCAGCTGACTTTTCTCCAATGGCTATACAGGCAATTCCCAAGTTCAATCGGACATCTTCAGAATCTGGATTGTAGTGTAGAGCCTGCTCCCAAGCCTGTTTTGCTCCAGACCAATTTTGAGACATTTGGTAGGCAATTCCTAGAAAATTGCATGATTGGAAAGATTGAGGCACTTCATGTAAAACAACGATGGCCTGTTGCCATTGGCCTGATTGCATATGTTGAATCGCTCTTTGAATCGTGTACATCATCTTCCTCACACAATAATATTTTGAAACAGATCTGCTATCAATATGGACACCACAATCAACCCGAATCCACAGAAGGATTACAATCCCAACGCAGCCAATCTTCTCGCTTCAGACAGATAAAATTCGGACGCGTTAAAAGGCTGAGCACTCAGATCGAATCGATGACCAACTTCATCAATGTGATCAGCGGGAAACACCCCTAGAAAAGTACCCCACTCCGCACTAGACACAGACACCAAACCATCATTGTCGCCTTCTTGGCTCTCCAGGTATGCATGTGACAACAAGAAATAAGACGATACCGTTTCACCATCCATATCAGATTGACAAGACCATTGTAAGTACCGACAAGATTTCCCAGCCCAAGAGTAATACTTCACCCCAGAGACATCTGGAACTTCTTCATTGAAAACATCCATACTATCCGGCGTCATTTGCTCAAGCTGTTCTGAAAACGAATCCCCTGTAGTACCAAACAACTCAGCGGCTCCAGACACTAAGGCATCAACAATCTGACCATCTGTAGGTCCTAAATCAACGACTCCCGACAGTAAATCTGCCACTGCCGTTCCAGCATGTGGAGTGGATATTGTTGTAATAGAAGCCACACTGTTGTTGAAATCCAATACAGTTGCATAATAACGAGCATCCAAGCCGCCTTGCGAATGGGCTATGATATTCACCTTCCGGGCGCCAGTTTGTTGATTCAACACACTCAAATGCTGGCTCCATTGATCGGCTCGTGTAGGGGTCGGATCAAATGCAGAGACACCATAGATAAAAGGTGCATACCCTTGAGTCGTCAATACATCTTCAACACCAACCCAATAGTCCATGACATTCAGCAATGTATCAAACCCAGCTAAACCATGCATAAATACAATCGGATATCGAGTAAACTCTGCCTCACAACCAGACATACAATCCACCGCAATCTGAAAGTCCAGAGGTTTGTCTACATCGTGAGAGCGTAAGCGGATCATAAATTCACCACTATACACCAACGAGACTTCACTCTGTGAAACCTCATTCACAAACTGCCAATCCACAATACTATCACCCAATAGATTTTCTATCCGATATTCCAAATGAGACTCGTCACTTAAGGACTGAGAAGTTTCTATTGACACCAACAACGTCGATAGATTTGAACCAGCACTGGAGTAGAGAAGAGATGCACACGGTGACAATGTATA
>CALDQI010000130.1:0-3225 GCA_937911635.1 uncultured Pseudomonadota bacterium
CGGAACCAGTAATGCTTTGTGCAATGGTGGGATGATGGCCGGTGGATCCGGTGGCACTTCACAATACCCTGGGTATGGCGGCTTCGGCGGCGGCGGCGGTTCGTATCACGGTGGTGGAGGAGGCGGTGGTTATACCGGCGGGAGTGGCGGGACGTATTTTGTTGGTGGCGGCGGTGCAGGGTCCTATAATTCTGGTGCCAATCCGGTCAGTAGTCCCAACACCAATGGTGCGGATGGGTTTATCGTCATTTCTCAATGATCGTTTGTGTCCTTGTGCATTTGGCGAGGTGTCAAGGAGCGATGATCGGGGTGTCTTCCGTTCGTGTACTGGATAGGAATTCACCATAGGTTCGTCCGGCATCTTCGTTGTAAAATATGGCAAAGTGACCATCATCAGGGTACTGTACCAGTCCGCCAGTAATCTTGCGGTTATCATATGTACTTCGATTGGCTTGAGCAGTATCCGGATTGCCGAGTGCTTTTATTTTGTGTGCATCGTTCATTGAAATCGCCTCACCAACAATGGGAAGACCTGCTGTGGCGGCTAATATTTCAATGCTTTCAGGCGGTGTATAGGCATCAGACATTCCCTCGGTCATTAGGATGTTCACAGGGGTGCTGTTCCAGTACACATCATCGCTGTACCAGTATCGAGCGTAATTGATTGGATCAACGACTTCGGCAAGCATCTGCACCAATCCGACTGCTGGATGGAAAGCATCGAGTTCTTCGTTTTCTGACAGATTGATGGCATTCCGAAGGAGTTCTTGAATGTCTAGACCACCCGCCTCTTGCTCCCGCTCCATCAAGGTGATGCTGAGACCGCCACCCGCTCCACTGAGGACTACGGATTGCACATATTTTCCGATGAAGGGTAGGGCAATCGCTCCGACCTCACCACCGTGGGAGTGTCCGACATAGACTACTGTATCTGGATTCGTTGTGATTTCAGAGTCTCCCAGATCAAAAGTATGGCTGTGGGAAGACAGTACTTTGGCGAGGTATATTTGATCCAATGCGCCTTGCCTAAACATGGTGCGTGCGGATGTGGGGTTCAGGAAATTGAACGAATAAATTTCAGGGTCGGCTCCCGTGCCTCTATCATCGTGGATGGGTTGAGAGATTCCAATTCCCATAAATCCTGCTTCGGCCAATATTTTTGCTGGCTCTAGATCACCTGTACCGTTGGCATAACTGGCATAGTTTCCTCCGGTACCGTGACTGTAAATGGCTACAGGCCAACCGTTGTCGGGCATATCGCCTATTGGTACAGAAATACGAAACTGAGCTTCTTCCCACTCAAATATTTGGGGTCGTGTGCCACCTTCAAAAGAAAATCCACCCCCCACACTCGAGTATGGTTTTTGACCGTACTGCCACAATGGTAGGAGTAGATTGCCATCGTAGGCTGTATAGGTTTCGGCTTCGAATCCGAGTTCAACCCATCTGGATAGCGCTGGAGACTCGAGTTCTGTTTCGATACGATAGGCAAAGTTCACCATGTCTTTGATGGGATCTTGTGTCTTGAAAATCGTGAATGAGGCGATGTTTTCTCGATCGTACTCAAGATACTCCCACGTTTGCAGGAGGGCCAGATTGTGCGCCATCGTTGTGTATTCAACAGTCTTCCAAGCCTCTTCATTCGTCCAGAATTCAGGAAAGCCTTCATCATGCAGTACAAGGTCCGTTGTTAGAACGGCTGCATACATTGTGTCTGGTCGTAGAGGGAATCCCCAAACGGGTGCCAGACTCAGGAAATGAGCGGGTTGCCAATTGGTGGCGTATTCTTGGTAGTCCCATTGCAAAGGAATTCGCTCACCACGATAGGGAGAGTTTGGATCTATATCAATCAAATGAATCGAAGTATCTTCACTTAGACTATTCTGCGGAGCAGGGAGTTTGGAGACGTCAATAGATTCATTCAGTGGAAAGTAGATCGGTGAATTGGTACCGAATCCATCCAACATTTTACCTTCTTCCGCAAACTTAGATATGAGAGGGTTTTCTGCTGGATTTGGGAAGTTAGACAGGTCGGGGTGACCATCGATCATCCGTTCATGACTGGGCCAGGGGTGTGAGAAAAATTGGCTGGTGTCATGTCGAACAGAGGCTGTTGGTAGATCTGGAGTGCAGGCTAGCCAGAGAGAAATAAACATGTGTTAGCCCTCAGTCGTAGTATGGAAAGTATGCGTTGTATACATTACTGAAGCCAGGAGGTTTTAAACCACTCTGGATGAGTTCGAAGCATTTGTGGGAATGGCACTTTATCCATCCATGCTCTTGTTTTCGCAAACTGCTTCCATGTCGTTGATGTAAGCGCCTTGTCTCCTCTCAGAGATGCAGCCAAAAATCGTTGATGGGTGTAGAGCATGACCGACAGTGGATGGATACGGGATTCTAGATGGGTTTGCATCAGCTGATCGGCATGTTTGCTCTCTCCTCTCCAAAATCGAAGCAGTGGAATGGTCATTGGAAGACCTGTAGGCGTATCCATGACTTCGCTTTGGTAGGTCACCAGCCACTCTCTGAATGCCGCGTCGTCATCCATAAAGTCGTATTCTAATGCATGAGACCCAATGGTGATCTTGCTGGCAGAGCCATTCAATCGTTTGCTTAGCATCAACATATCGGTGTATTCTTGCTGCAGCTTTGGAGGGATGGGATAGCCGTTCAGCGCAGAGAGATTTTGGATGGCTGTAGTCTTAGCCTGTTGATACAGTTTTGAGCGCCCCATGTGGATTGAAAAGATCGCTTTGTTGAAAGGAATTCCTAGCGCAATGTATTTTTCCATCCCTTTGGTAGACCCAGCAAGTTCACGCGTTAACACTCGTAAATGATAGGCGAGGGTTCTTTCGTTGTCTGTTGTTTCGGCAGCATCCAAGGATAAGTTTTTCAGAGAGTTCTGGGCGTCGGAGATATTCAGCAGTCCTGTGTGCGCGGTTGCTTCTAGTAGATGTAGTTTACTTTGTAATTCAGGGGGAGCAATCGTCAGTGCATCGGAGAATCGATTGGGATGACAGGGGACTTCTTCTACCAGTTTACCGTAGGAGAACCACCACTCACTTCCATCCGTTCCCCAAAACTGATCGATACTTCGAGACAACAGATCGATATCTTGGATCTCGGTTGCGAGTGTGATGTTGGCGCAGCGCCAGTGGATTTCCTCTGAATATTGAAGTGCAATCTCTGTCCAAGTATCAGACCAGTGCCCATTGATGAGAGCCC
>CALDQI010000131.1:0-4821 GCA_937911635.1 uncultured Pseudomonadota bacterium
GATACAATGACATTCGACTACCACCACTGAATCTACACATCACTAAGGACATCACAGACTTTGCAATTCCCAACTCCATTTTTTGGGATCCACAACATGGCTTACTCAGTATACTCTATGCATTTCCAATCGACCTAAACTCCCCTAGCGCACATTCCATTTTGCACATTCACGAAACCGATCTGAGAGCACTACTGGAAGATACCCTCAGTCGAGGTGGTAAAAATGAATACAAAGGCTATCATACGCCATCCGTACTCGGTGAAACTTTAAATCGGCAGGCTCTGGAGGCTTATCTGCTCAGTCAAATCCAAACCGATGAATCTCTTGAAGACAACACTATGTTGTCGCAGGCGATTTCCTTATGGATTCAGACTGGTAATCTATCCGAACAGGTTCGGTTCCATGCTCATCGTCTCTCTCAATGGCTTCAGTCCATTCAACTTTGTGACCCTGCCATGGGAGCGGGCGCATTATTGGTATCGATGATGAAGCTCATTACAACACTATGTTGTGAGTTGGATGGGACTAGAAAGCCCCATAAACTCAAATACTCGTTATTGCAAAGGAATCTATTCGGTGTAGATACAAATGCTTTAAGCATCTCCGCGGCCAAGGTCTCTTTGTGGCTCTGCTGGGTCACAGAAAGACGCCACCCGAAACCCTTCCCAAATTTGGAAGGGAACCTGATTCACGCAAACAGCATTGTCGATGAACCGTTTGAAATCTCGTTATGGAATGAATCGAGTATGCCATTGGAGCTCTCAAGCACCGACCTACCATCTCCATTTGCCGAAAGTATAGTTGCACTGCGCAATGGATTGATGCACGACTTGAGAGCCTATCCACTCTCTGACCAGCCAGCACTGAGAATGAGTGAAATCGAGGACAAACAATGGAAACTTTCACTATTGCATGCCAACCATCCCCTTGACAGCAGCGATGTTCAATCCCTAAAACAACTACCTGAGATGGCATGCATTTGGCCATGGCGTTTTCCCAATGTATTCATCCATGAACATCCTGGGTTTGACATCGTAGTTTGCAATCCACCATTTATGAGCGAAGAAACCAATCGTGATTTGTTTCTAGATTTGAAAAATCAAAGTAGTCTACGAGAATGGTACAACGGCAGAATGGACCTACTCTATTACTTTGTGTTTCGCTCTATTCAAATTACAAAAGATGACGGTATCATTTCACTCCTGACAAATGACTTCTGGACGAAAGCGTCCGGTGCACAACGGTTGCGGCAGCAATTGAAATCATCGCTTCACCTGACGCATTGGCTACACTTTGGAGAGTACAACGATGTCGAAGTCGCTTCTCGACAACACAACCTCCTAGTGTCACTCTGTAAGAGGTCTCCTAAGGATGACGACCAAACGTTTGTATACAGCATCAACTTTCAACGGAACGTTCTCGATTGGTTAACAGCCAATGCTCACATCCCCTATGTACAAACATCAACTGGATTACTGTACCATTCCTCACAAGTCACGATGCAATTTGTTGATGAAAAGGCATGGGGAAATATCTTGGACAAAATCAGTCGTCACCATGCCCCTTTGAACGAATTGGCCAACTTGCATCAAGGACTGGTGACCGGTGCGAATCAAAGTACAGAGGAGAATGAGCCAAATAAGAAACGAGGCATCTTCGTACTTCAATCAGACAACGACTACGATGCTACAGTTATTCAGCTGCTCAAGAAGGAGGACCCAACAATCCTCAAACCCTTGCGTAAGAATTCTGAAATTAAATCCTTCTCTGTGGAAACGTCTGTCGAACGATATGTGCTGTATTTATATAGAGGATTGGATATTTCTGCAGAGACACACCCCGCATTGATGACACATCTTCAACCATATTATGACCGACTCAAAGACAGGCGAGAGGTCTATAAAGGATCTATCGATTGGTGGTGCCTATCTTGGCCTCGTACCGAAGCCATCTTCTCACCAAACACCATTGTGACCCCATACAGAAGCCCAACGTTTCGATTTGCTCAAAACAAGCATGGTTATCATTATTCATCTGACTGTACGATGATTGTCCCTGATGAAGCAAAGATTCCCCCTTTATACTTACTGGGATATCTGAACTCGACCATATTTGAATGCTGGTATCGACTAAAAGGTAAAAATAAAGGGTCCCTCCTAGAGTTTCTGACCAGCCCACTACAAGAAGTGCCCATCCCACTCTGCCCCCCTCAAGCTGAGAAGGACATCATAGAAATTGTACAATCGATTGAGACTTTGGTCTCAAGTTCCAGTGAACTACCACCTTTATCTGGACACATCAAAGCCATTGATTCCATCTTATTTAGAGCCCTCGACTTATCTCTTTCTGAACAACGACGGCTGTACAAGTATGTGAATCTATTTTCAAAAGTGCCATAAGCAGTGTTGTATTGGTCACGTTGGCAACCAATGCTTGCTACATTAGAAATTCATTCAGCCAAATAATCTTCACAGGCTTTAAACGCATCATTCACAGAACCAATGATCAAGGAATCGGCAAACTCAAAGGAGTTCTCCGACCAAGTTGTGATGAATCTGAGCGTACCGGAATCATTTGGAATCCAAACTTCCACACTGTAATTTTGATAGATTTTGTCTTCCTTTTCCGAATCTGCCAAATCTGGTTGCCACGTCCGACCAGCAACAGCCATTCGACCATCTGACATTTCCACCCAACGCCACACCTTAACGGTCTGATGCTCTGTATCTACAACGATATTTTTTCTTTCTACGTCGTTGTCTGCGGACATCGTGTCACAATCCATCGATGGAAAACACGTCTCTCCATCCAGAATGGTACGAGCGTAATAGGGTGAAGCCGGTTCAATCGGTGTTTGATCAGCCATAACGAACAACCCCACGTGCTCTTCTACAGAAAACGTCGATTGTAAAAACAGACCAACTCCACCAGCGGTCTCGGGACTGTATCCGTGAAGCAACTCCACATCACTGACATCGTCTGTCATCAGTGCCTGAACCCCCTCGAAGGAACGATTGGCAAAATTGGTGTCATCAACAGGATAATCTGCCCCAATGGACTCAAGGTTATCGATACCGGCAGCCAATACAGCGACATCCTCATTGTCCCATTCACGAAACATATACGCGGTTAAAGAGTTCAAATCCGTTGGCGCATCAGCATTCCCGTCTGTAATCTCTACAGAGTCAGCGTCCACGGGGTCTTTACAAGCCAAGGCAAGGGTGAATAACAACATAACAATCTCCACATCGTATAGGGTTGCTCACACTATACTACAACAGCGACCCAAATGTTCAAAATTTCACACCTGCCTGAGTCAAGAGGGCTGCATGAAGGCTCTCATCGTCCTTTTGTCGGTCCCAAAACCAACCGTTGCGCCACTTCCACTCTTTAACCGCACCTTTGTAATTCTCGATGGAGAGGGAGTACTCACACAAACGCTCTATCAATTCCTCTTGTTCAACAAGAGAGGGCAACTCCAAGTTCAGTTCCCTACAGGCGACTTTCAGCAACTCAACAGTCAAAACGCTCACCTGTTCACGATGACCTTCCACCACCTCGCCAACGGATACATCATACACCTGACAAAGCAATCCAAACACGCAGTTCCACAACAACTTCTCCAACATCTCGAGAAGAAACTGAGATTTTGTGACCTCTCGGCAACTCAGATTCAACGCCTTCATCAAATCGATAACATCCGCCGACCGTGGTCCCGTTACTACACTTCGTGCTCCGTCAACAGGTTCGTCCCCTACTCTGGCGACTGCAATGTAGAGTAACACTTGAGTCGAAAAGTCTAAGGCTTGCTGCTCCAACCAAGTCTGAAGCATGCCATTTTGAACAAATATCAAATCTCGTCTTCTTTCGAAGGGCACCCAATCAATGACGGTCTGCAGATCGTCATTTCGAGTACATACTACAATTGGACCGGTCGGTAAGACTGTCTGTTCCCCTCGACGGACAAGAACCACGTCTATACCGTCCCGACCGCCAATTTTTGCAAAGGCTTGACCAATTCTACCGGCACCAACTATTGAAATTTGATTGAACATACTTCCTTCCATACACGTTCTCAGATACAATAAGAATACTAACCCACGGCACACTGGAGACCAAATGAGACTGTTACAGCGTATGCGAACAGGCATCAAACGTCGACTGTATGACAAACTTCACAAGGTGGCAAATCGAATCCACCCTACAAATTCGAGTGGAAACAACACGTCCAAAATGTAACCCATTCAAAATTTTCTTCGCAGGTTGTACATGTTTACACTTCTTTCCTCTATATGGCTTGCTTGCTCAGATACCCCTGTTAAAGCCACCAACAGCCCTCCCGAGATCACCATCAGTTCACATGGTGACAACAGTATTTTCAATGATGGTGAGTCCGTTATTTTTCGAGCAGAAGTCTCAGATATCGATGAACGTTCTGAAAATCTTCGGACCTCTTGGTACATCAACAATACCCTTGCATGTGACTGGACCAATGCCGATGAGAATGGCAATGCTGAGTGTCCTGTAACAATGACAATGGGCATCACTCAAGTTAGTGCCACGGTTAAAGATTCAGATGCAGCTGCAGCGATGGCCATGTTGACTGTACAGGTAGGACCAACGAACACGGATACAGGAATACCAAACGATACCGGTGACTTGGATGATACGCAAACCACTAGCAATCTCCCGCCCGTCGTATTCATTGTCACCCCTGAGAACGGAGATACCTTTCAAGAGAATGAACCAATTGACTTTAGAGGACTGACCTATGATTATCAAGATGCAACCGACACGTTGGCAGTCGAATGGTCCTCT
>CALDQI010000132.1:0-4360 GCA_937911635.1 uncultured Pseudomonadota bacterium
GGAATGGAACGACAGGTGGCCATGGATCTCATGGTGGGAACGGTGGCAATGGGTCTGCTGGAAACAGCGCAGGCGATGGTTCCGACGGTCAGAGAGGAACTGACGGACCGAATTTATTCATCACCATCAAACCCATTTATTCCCCATTCTATCCTGATGAAACCTTGGTTTATACAGAGGTGGTATCGCGATTAAACTCCAATCAAAGCATCGAGAACTATATCTTTCATCAAAGTGAGCCATTTGTATTTACCACACATGGAGGCAGAGGTGGTGATGGTGGCAAAGGCGGTCAAGGTGGTCATGGAGGCGATGGCGGGCGCGGAGGAGACGGTGGACGCGGTGGTCACGGTGGGGACGGTGGTGATGGCGGTGATGGTGGCAAAGGCGACAGCGCAAATGGAATCTCTGCAGGACGTGCCGGCAAAGGTGGGAACGGAGCTCGTGGTGGAAATGGTGGGAACGGTGGGAACGGCGGAAATGGATCATCCGGTGGTTGTGGAGGCGATGGTGGCCACGGTGCCAGAGGTGGGGACGGCGGAAACATCTCTATTCAAGTCTACGGAGACGCTGGGTTCAGACAACGTGCACTACAGTCTTTCCAGTTCCGGTCCATTGGGGGAGACGGAGGCGATGGTGGTCACGCCGGTGCAAGAGGCTCTACGGGTTCTGGTGGACGAGCAGGTTATGCCGGTTCAGGGGGGTCAGGAGGCTCTGCCGGCTCTGGTTCTCAATATGGTAAAAGTGCCGCCTCAGGATCTTCGGGCACATCTGGTCGATCAGGTGGACAAATGGGATTACGATACTGTACAGCCAGTAATGGGTCGAACGGTTCTGCTGGACAGTCTGGTCAAATTACAATCAAACAATTATCGAACAATTAACGATGGAGAGAACATGATCTGGGGATTCGCACTGTGGCTGGCTTGTACCAATGTTGGCAAGATACCTTCAAAGTCGGACGCTTGGCTTGAAGATCATCTACGCACGAGCACATCAATAGAAGGTCAGTTGGCGATGATTGAAGAAATGGGCATCCGGCGCAGTCCAAACAGCGTCACCCTACTCATTCAAAAATCCACCTCATCAGAACCAGAAATCCGTAAAGCCAGTCTCAAAGCGCTGGTTGCTTATGGGCCCAATTTTGTCGATGACAGACGAGACCAGCAGTATCTGGCAAGTCTTGAGGATGACAACAGAGGTGTGCGTAAAGTCGCGACTCAAGGAATCGCAGAGCGACTGCAATCCGAAGTTCAAACCACCTTTCTAATCAACGGACTCTTAAGTCGCGCGGGCAACCATCAACAATGGATGCTGCAAATGGAAGCACTGGAATTGTTGCAATGGGTAAACGGTACCGATGTAGACAATATCTGCATTTCGTTGAGTACTGGCGCCACCAACCCACAGGTTCGCAAGCGTGCCATTTCCTTGATCGGGACTCGCCAAATGGATACTGCAAAACCGCTCCTGCACGACATTGCGAGAACTGATTTAGACGACGGAGTTCGCCAAGCGGCCAAGGACGCTCTGACTCAGATCGGCGGAAAGGTCAATGATATCGTTGCCGCAGTGATGCCGTTTGCCGTTCAAGGAGACGACTCAAAAGGATTGGCGATTGGGTTTGAGCACTATCTATCTGGTGCCTTATCGTCTGGTGAAGTTGCAACGATCGTCGAACGGGGCCAAGTAGACAGTGTAATGTCTGAATTGGTCTTTCAAGACAGCTATATCGATGACAATCAGGCCATTCAAATCGGTCAAAGTTTGCGGGCTTCACAGGTGATTACCGGAACGATTCAATTCCAAGGCAATCGCACCACAATCACGGTAAAACGGATCGATGTCGCCAGTCATGAAATCATTTCATCGGCACAAGTCAGCGGTCTCACACTCGACTTCGACGCACTGCAACGAGATGTCTCCACACAATTCATCGAGAAATTCTAATGTGGATACTCGCATTGGCTATTGCGTGGGGGGACCCCACAGAGAATCTAGTCTCAGCGCCTACTCCTGCGGAAATCCACTTTAAGATGGATGATGCAATGGAGCGTTCCATGACCCTTCCAAGGCGAACCAAGAGCAATACACCAACTGTAATCCCCTGCCCCAAAGAAATCTGCCAGCGAATCAACCACACACAGCAAGAGGCGTACAATCACACGATGCTCGAAAGTGGATGGCTCAGCATGGCCAATCGCTATGGGGTTGGATCAACACTGATTCCGAACCCTGAGTCTACAGAGCCTCGTCGATTTTTAACTTGGAGCACCGACTTCAGAAGCCTGTGGATGCTGATGGATTCTGGGATACCCACCTCTTATTACGCAACTTGGACCCTCGAATCGCTTACTCCAATTGGAAACCCATTTGATCCAAATCGACTACACCCCCTAGAAAAGACCATCGACCATTGGCTCTCTGAATGCAATCAAACAAGACCCATTGATATCGATCGGCGACAAAATGAACGCGCTTGGAGTGGAACGGACTGTAATGGATGGGACCTGTGGCTGGAATACACCCCTACAGAGGAGCGGACCCTATCCGTACTCGCTGTCCAACGATGACGGAACCACACTCGATCGCATGGACAATGGTGTTGCTTGTTCCAACTGTTGGATGTGATGTCCTACCGAACAAAACGCCGCTGCACGAAGTGAGTACAACCTTAGAAAAGGTGGCTCAAAGTCCTTTGCAAACCCAAACTCTCTGCGAAGCTATAGAACCGGAACAGGCTAAAAACGAATGTATCCTAATGGGCGTAGAGAAATTGAACAGCAAAGATGTTTCTACGGCGATTGCGCTGTGTTCCTCGCTTACTGAGAAGGCAAAAGGCGAATGCTGGTTTCGTCTTGGGGAACGACACGACAGCGCTGACTTCTGTGCTAAGGCAACTCCATTTGACTTTGATTGCACGATGCATTTACTGTCTCGATGGCTCTTCAGACACCCCAAAACAAACTGGGCTGAGATGGTAGAGCAGGCAATCAAGTATGGGGTCGACCCGACTTCCATGGAAGGAGAAACCGTACTCTATCGACACATCATGTCAATCGAGCAACCAATGCGTCTAGATATCTGTACAGATCTCCCAAACTCAGATGCTTGTCAACGTGCCGCAACAAGCATCTATCGCGATCGGCTGCGATTCGTAGAAAATCAGGGTACATTTCCTTGTAGGGTAGATGATGATCATCCATTGTCTCCTAAAAACCAACCCTCTCTACACTTGATATACACTGAGTTTCATCATGCCAATTGCTCAAATTAGCGGGCTCATTCTATCTATAGTCAGCTGCTCTACTCTACCGACAGATAGACAGAGCCTCGAGATTGTTAGCGCAGATCAAACAGGGCGTCTAGTCGTGGTGAGGCTGACTCAAGGCGATACAGGTTGGCTTAAAGGAACCGGACATTTTAAAGCCACGATCTGGAATCCTGGTCAAAATGCGCTTGAGTTTTGGGACCATGCCCCACAGTCTCACGTAGAGTGGAGTGATACCCAAATTGCAATCGGTCCTAGACATACAGTCCGCATTGCTGATTCAACTTGGCAACTGGACTCCCATTTTGATGAATGGAATCTTCGGGTTTTGGGGACCTGTGACGCAAAACCAGTGGAGTGGATGGCAACCCCAACTTGGTCCACCAAGGTCCTATGTCCGAACATGAACAATACTGGTTGGACCCAATCCCATGAACAGAGTCAGCTACTGAAGGGATCTTCGACAGCCATACTACACAAGGGGAGTGCTGTCGAAACAGAGAGTCAGTGGTTTATCTCTGCCAACCCTACTCTGCAAGTACTTGCAGAGGTGACGACAAGCGGTGTATTCGGGGTGATCAACACCATAAATAAAGACGGGACCTGGATATCGACCCCCATACAGCGTGTGATAAAAACTGAAACGGGCTGGACAATCGAAACCGATACCGAAACCTTACACATAGACAACATTGAGACCATCGGCATCGAAGACCCCTTTCAGCATATTGTATCTTGGGAACGTACACTGACACAACCGCTCTACCCTCTCCACACCATCACGTGGCGAAAGGGACGAGGGGTTTGGCAAGGCAAACCTTTTGTCGTGATCATGCGAGATCACGCCCCCTCGAACTGATAGATGTCCAATAGTACTCAGTAAAGGTATTGGCATTCCGGTGACTTTTCGATAGACTCTATACACGAATATAGGGGGTAGAATGATTGCAATGGAAGGATATGGAAGAGGAGAAGCCTCCAATGGCGATGTATCTGTCTTTGTAGAGATTCGAGCCAGTTCTCATCGTTCAAAAGATATTCAAGTTCGAGTTCCTCAGTGCTACCTCTCCCTAGAACGACGACTCAAAC
>CALDQI010000133.1:0-3182 GCA_937911635.1 uncultured Pseudomonadota bacterium
GACGGCATTATGGGACCGGCATTGATGGATGTGATGAAAAAGCAGGTGACTCGTTTTGGAACTCGTTTTTTGATGGATGAGATTACCGAGTGTGATCTTGAAAACCGTCCGTTTACCCTAAAGACCATGATGGGCAAAACCATCAAGACCAAAGCCCTCATCATTGCAACGGGTGCATCGGCTCGGTATTTGGGTCTTGAAAATGAGACTCGTTTACAAGGATACGGTGTGTCAGCGTGTGCAACCTGCGACGGATTCTTCTATCAAGGGGTTGAGATCGCTGTTGTAGGTGGGGGAGACTCAGCCTGTGAAGAAGCCCATTTCCTAACGAAGTTTGCCAGCAAAGTACACTTGTTTGTACGTCGTGATCAGATGAGAGCGTCACAGATCATGCAAGACCGCGTATTGAACAACGACAAGATTCAGATGCACTGGCACACGTCTGTTGTCGATGTACTCGGTAAAGATGCGGTCAATGGTGTTCGAGTTGTGAACAATCAAACCAAAGAAGAGCGAGACATGGCTGTCGAAGCATTGTTCCTTGCGATTGGTCACACGCCAAACTCCAAACCCTTTGTGAAGTACATCGATCATGATGAGAATGGATACTTGGTGACTGTACCAGGCTCTTCAAAAACGAATGTCGAAGGTGTATTCGCATGTGGTGATGTTCAAGATCATGAGTATCGTCAAGCTGTAACGGCGGCTGGATCTGGTTGTATGGCCGCACTCGATGCAGAACGTTGGCTTGACAATCAGGAGTAATCTTTCCGAGATACACTCAAGTGAGGGGGCTTTTTGAAGCCTCCTTTCTTTTGTTGTACTTCAATTACTTTACATAACTTTAAGTCATCCAAAGAAACGACTTGAGAGACATAGAAATATCGATGCAATTCAATTACGACTAAGACCAAACAGGACAATATCTAATGTGATTGACCCGAGGAGTGTACATGAGTGACGTGAAGAAGCTAGCCGTTGTGGGTGGAGATGGAATTGGACCAGAGGTGATAGCCGAAGGTCTACGAGTGTTGAACGCTCTAACGCCAGAATATGAGATTGAGCATTTTGACTTGGGTGCAGATCGTTATCTTCGCGATGGGACGACGATGCCCACTGAAGTTATGGAACGATGGCGCAATGAGTTTGATGCTATTTTCTTAGGTGCGCTCGGCGACCCTAGGGTTCCAAGTAATGTCCACGCTAAGGAGATTCTATTGGGGGCACGATTTCAGCTCGATTTGTACATCAATCTACGTCCAATCAGACTGCTAGACCCAAGTAAGTGTCCTCTGAAGAATAAAGGTTGTGATGATGTGAATTTTGTCGTCTTTCGAGAGAATACCGAGGGCCTCTATACCGGTATTGGTGGACAGTTCAAACGAGGAACTCTCGATGAAGTTGCCATCGAACAAGAAATGAACACCCGCAAAGGCGTCGAGCGTATCATTCGAGCAGCCTTTGAATATGCCGACAGACACGGTCACACAAAAATGTGTATGGCAGACAAAGCCAATGCGATGCGTCACGGTCACGATTTGTGGCAGCGGGTCTACAAGATGGTTGCCGCTGAATACCCCAATATTGAATCAAAGCATCTGTATGTGGATGTCCTGACGATGGAGATGGTTCGCTGTCCGGAGCAGTTTGAAGTGGTTGTCACCAACAATCTATTTGGTGATATCGTCACAGACTTGGGTGCCATTTTACAGGGCGGTATTGGGCTCGCTGGGTCAGGAAACATCAATCCTGGAACTGTCTCTTTATTTGAACCAGTGCATGGCTCAGCCCCTGATATCGTGGGACAAGAAAAGGCCAATCCACTGGCAACCATCTTGAGTTTAGGAATGATGTATACCCACCTTGAACGTCCAGAACTCGAGAGCAAGATATCCAATGCTGTTCGCCATTGCTTAGAGAATAACTTGGTGACTCCGGAGCTGGGCGGAACATTGAAAACTTCTGACGTCACAGACAATATTTTAGCACTTTTGTCTTAAATCAAGAGATTATGAAGTTAACATTGTAGATTGACGATCGTTGTCATCAACGAAAAGGGGTATAAATGGGCTCAAATACAACTAGAAATGTTACGATTGCAGCATTAATATGGGGAGTGAGCAATTTGTTGTCTCGAATCATTGGGGTGGTTCGAGAAGCAGTCATCGGTAGGACACTGGGCGGCGGTGTTGAGGCTGATATTTATTGGTCTTCCTTTATCCTACCGGACTTTTTGAACTATTTGCTGGCCGGTGGGGCGTTGTCGATTGTATTTATTCCCATCTTTTCAAAGTATCTTAGTGATGATAACGAGGAGGCTGGTTGGAAGTCCTTTTCCTATATTGCCAATACACTTGTTTTACTGCTTCTTGTATTCATTCCACTACTGTGGTTTGTTTTCCCATGGATTGCTCCTCAAGTAGCCCCCGGATTTACTGAAAATCAGCTGTCTGAGGTTGTGCGATTGACTCGGATTATCCTACCTGCTCAAGCATTTCATCTGCTCGGTGGGATATTGGGAGCGGCACAACAAGCAAAAAACCAACATAAGTATTCAGCGATTGCTGGCTTGATTTATACCATCGGCATCATCATTGGTGGTCTCGTATTGGGTACGGCTGATGGATTTGCTTATGGCGTACTCCTTGGAAGTTTCTTTGGACCCTTTCTTTTAAACTGGATTGGAGCGAAAAAGGTCGGACTTAGGTGGTCCTTTGCCTTTTCGTTTGAGCATGCTGATGTGCGTAAATACATTCTTTTGTCACTTCCGATCATGATTGGCGCTTCGATCATCATCGCAGGTGGTTGTTATACATTCTATCGAGAAAGACTCACCAAGCGCAAAGCCAGCACGACAACATAATTGGCTTTCATCTGAACCTGCCTGTCTGTACATTCTTTATAAATTAACAATTGATTGAAGTAAGGCAATTATGAAAATTGACAATGCACCAAATACTGTTTTGATTTCAGGCGGCACCCAAGGGCTTGGCTTGGAAATTGCCCGTAATTTAGTTGAAAACGGGTGCCGAGAAATTATTCTGGCTGGACGCAAACCGGAAAAAGGTGCGCGCGCCGAATCCGAAATCAGGGCGCTTGGCGCATCATGTCATTACATTCAGGCTGATATTTCCGATGCCGCGCAGGCTCAGAATTTAATCAAAACTGCCATCACGCATTTT
>CALDQI010000134.1:0-2636 GCA_937911635.1 uncultured Pseudomonadota bacterium
CTTGTTGTAGCCGATCCAAGCCCTGAAGCTATAGAGGAAATGGCCAACAATCCCATGCCAATGATATTTTTTGGAATCGGTTTGGTTCAGATCGGAGTTGCTGTTTTTCTAATCCCCAATATTATTAAACCCCCTGAAAATCCAACGCATGTATCGCAAGTGTTTACTTCCCGCATAGTTCAGTGGGCCATTGTTGAAAGTGCCATAATACTGGGATTGGTCAATTCTTTTCAAGGCGGATCAGATACCGTGATAATTGGTCTGTTTGTAGTTGCTGTGCTCGCGATGTTGAAGACTTTTCCAAAAGACATACCTATATCATCTGACTCCGAGTAAATCGCTAGACATATTGGGTATGATCCGTTAGATTACAGGCGATTTATGTCGCTGTTCTGTACTAAAATGAGGCGTTTCATTGAAAGTTGAACGGCACACAAGCATGTACTTTTGCCTGAGCGAGATTTTTTTGCTGATCACCTTCTGCCATTAAGTCGGCGGGGAGATGTGCTCATTAAAAGATGGCTCAAGATTGAGTTATCCCTTAACGATAATATTTGGTAAGATACCCCGCGCAGCAATGATTTAAAGAGGAATTGATATTATGCCCACGATCACACTCCCAGATGGTAGCGAAAAGCATTTTGAACATGCAGTAACAGTGATGGATGTTGCTCAAAGCATTGGTCCTGGCTTGGCCAAAGCCGCAATCGCTGGCAGAGTCAATGGTGTTTTACTAGATACGTGTATCCCCATCGAACAAGATTCAGAACTGAGTATCATTACATCACGAAACGATGAAGGTGTAGAGATCATTAGACATTCCTTTGCTCACTTGGTGGGACATGCTGTCAAGCAGTTGTATCCAGAAGCAAAGATGGCAATCGGACCCGTTATTGACAATGGCTTTTATTACGACATTGCATACAGTCGGCCATTTACGCCTGATGATTTGGTCAAGATTGAGTCGAGAATGAAGGAACTGATAAAACTGGATTACGATGTCGTGGTTGAAGTTGTCTCTAAGGAGAAGGCACATGCTGCGTTTGTGGAACGAGAAGAGCCATATAAACAGCAAATTGTCGAGGAGATTCCGGACGGTGAGGTAATTAAACTGTATCATCACGAAGAATACACAGATATGTGTCGTGGTCCACATGTTCCAAATACTCGACATCTTCGATATTTCAAACTGATGAAAGTAGCGGGGGCTTATTGGCGTGGTGATTCCAATAATGAGATGCTGCAGCGAGTGTATGGAACTGCGTGGTCGTCTAAAAAAGAGTTAAAAGCCTACTTACGTCTGTTGGAAGAGGCAGAAAAACGAGATCATCGAAAGTTGGGTAGAGAGTTGGAACTGTTTATGTTTCATCAATATGCGCCTGGCGCTCCATTCTGGTTGCCAAAAGGAGAGCATATCTACCAAAAATTGTCACGAGGCATGCGGGATTTGTTGGTCGACAAAAGTGGTTATGTTTCTGTAAAGACTCCATTGATGTTTGATAAACAGCTGTGGGAAACCAGTGGCCACTGGGAGCATTATAGTGAGAACATGTATTCCTTCGAAGAGGGCGAATCGTCGTCAGGAGGGCATGATCACAGCCATGGACACGATCATTCTAGTTGTAGAACCTTTGGTTTGAAACCGATGAATTGTCCAGCGCACATGTTAATCTTTGGTTCTCAAAAGCGGTCTCACAAAGAGTTGCCAATGAGAATTCACGATCAGGGTGTTCTCCACAGAAATGAACTGTCAGGTGCTCTGTCGGGTCTCACTCGAGTACGGCAGTTTTGTCAAGATGATGCACATGTTTTCTGCATGGAATCACAGATTGAAGCAGAGGTGTCTGCACTTTTGGGACTAATTGAACGTATTTATACCGCATTTGATATGGGGTACTCGATAAAACTTTCTACTCGCCCAGAAAAGTATATGGGTGATTTAGAGGTCTGGAATCAAGCAGAACAATCATTGAAAAATGCACTAGAGGCTTCAGGACAAGAATACAGCATCAACGAAGGTGACGGGGCTTTCTACGGACCAAAGATTGATTTTGAAGTATTGGATGCCATCGGTCGTGCGTTTCAATGTGCAACCATTCAATTGGACTTTCAATTGCCTAAGCGATTTGATTTGACGTATGTCGGAGCGGACAATGCTCCTCATAGACCAGTGGTGATTCATCGTGCCATTCTAGGGTCTTTTGAGCGATTCATTGGTATTTTGATTGAGCATTATGAAGGTAAGTTCCCTGTGTGGCTCGCACCTGAGCAAGTGCGTTTGTTGACCATTTCTGAGAAGTTTGAAGAGTATGCAGCCCAGGTTGAAGCCAAGTTAAAAGAAATTGGTGTTCAAGTGACATGGGACAATTCTTCCAATAAAATCGGCTACAAAATTCGTGAGGCCAGAAATGCTCGGGTTCCATATCGCGTCGTGATAGGGGCAAAAGAACAAGAGAATGCCTCTGTATCTGTAGCGTGTCGAGACAATGGAGATTTAGCCAGGGAGCCGCTGAGCTGCAGCAGCGCGTCGCGCACCGCATACAATGAATCAGGGTGAGCGTCCTCGTCGGCGCGCGCGCCCAGCACGACGACCCGTAAACCGAGCACGTCGCGCACGGCCTTCGTGTTCGCCGAGC
>CALDQI010000135.1:0-2636 GCA_937911635.1 uncultured Pseudomonadota bacterium
CCTCCAGCAAGATCGCTGCATTGACACAGGAAATATCGAGGTCTCGACGCGCGGAAATCTTGTATATTTTAATGGTTTGATTGGAAGTGGGCTTTGGAATGGAGATGGATAGAATGATCTCTCCAACCTCCATATTGAGTCTCTTGTAGCCAAGGTAAAAATCAACGATCGGTACATCTCTGAATCCATTTGGACCCGCCAATCGGACAGTAGCCTCCATCATCATCAAATGCCCAATAGAGTTTGCAATCGGAGATGCATTGGCTACATTGCCAACCAAAGTCCCCACATTCTTAATCTGAGGCGATGCAAAGAGGTGAATAAAGTCTGAAAATTCTGGTGAGGAACTCTTGATAAAGCGACGAATAGATTCCCACGTCATAGAAGCACCAATGCGGATAGAGTTGCCCTCATCCTGTAAGACTTGAGCCTCTGGTACCAATGCCAACGACATAAATACGGTGTTGGTATTTCTTCCCTTGTTGATTTGTACTCCCAGATCGGTTGATCCAGCGATGAGTTGTGGGTTTTCAGATTGTACAATTTCCAATGCATCCGATAATGAGGTCGGTGCAAAATATTGGTACCGGTCATCATTCAGCCTAAGAGCCTGTTGACGAATCTCTCTCAAATCCTCAGAGATCACTTCCGTATGAAAACGTGTCTTTAAAGGAATATAATCCATCGAATCTATCGACTGACCAGCATCGATAATGGCATCATACCCAGTACATCGACAAAGATTGCCCGTCAGATAATTTTGAACATCTTTTTTGGTTGGCTGGTCTTTTCGTTCCATCATCCCAGTTGTCGACATGATAAACCCTGGCGTACAAAACCCGCACTGCGAAGCGTGACAGCCCACAAATGCAGCTTGCACAGCATCCAGTTCACCGCAACTGTCTAGCGCATCTACCGTCACCACGTGTGAACCATCGAGTAAATACACAGGTGTGATGCAAGAGTTAAAAGGCTTAAACTCAACATCTGTACCATCGGAGGTTAAATTCCCTTGAATGACTGTACAAGCACCACAATCTCCTTCTGCACAAACGATCTTGGTTCCAGTCAGACTCTTCTCTTCCCTGAGGAAGTCGGCGAGCGGCATAAAAGCTCGCCTGTCCGAAGCCGTTACTCGGCGACCGTTGATGTAAAATGCAATGTGGCTTCGCATGATTAGGACCCTCTGTAGGTAGAATAGGCAAATGGACTGAGCAACAGCGGAATGTGATAATGCTCATCGCTCGCTTTAACTTCAAAAGTGACCACCACTTCAGGATAAAACCCTTGGATCCCTAAGGCAGAATGGTACGCGGCTGTGTCAAATCGCATCTGGTATACACCCGGTGAAATTGTTCCTGGCGGCAGTAAATCTGCAATCCGACCATCATCATCGGTTCGTCCGCTGGCGATATCTACAAAGGAACCCTCCCTTAGTTCTCGCAACTGAATTGGGACATCTCTTGCAGGTTTTCCAAGGTGTGTATCTAGAATATGGGTGGTTATTGGACTTCTCACAGCAATTTCTCCAGTCGGATAGTCGTAATCTTCTCTTGCTCTTTCGCAGCAATCAGCAGCTCTGTTTCAGGATCATTGGGAAGACGTGCCTGAATAATGCCAAGCATCTCTTCTGCAGACTTTCCTGTTGCGCAGACAATAAAAATATAGCCGAATCGATCTAGGTATTGCGCATTGGCGACCTTTAACGACTGAATGGTCTCTTCTGAAGCCTCTTGCATTCCAGACTGCTCTCCACTCGACCAATCACTGGTCTTCTGAAATTTCTTGCGCAATTCTTCAACTGAAGCACCAATTTGCGGATGAGCTTTGAAAGCCTCCAAGTAATCTTCTTTTTCCAACGAGTTCCAAATCTGAATCGCCACATGATGGAGATCATTCCTGGAGGAGAACGGAGCACTGTCAGCCATACGATCGGCCCAACGAGTCGAACCACAGCATCGAAACAGTGTCGCTTTACGAGTCTCCAGATCTTGGGTGCTCAGCAGCTGATGGGGCTTCATATCATCTCCTGAGGGTCGTACATATAATGCCGAGACTGACTCGCAGTCGCAGGTTGCAAGATGTCGAGTGCCCGATTCAAATACTTGAACACAGTTTGATTCATCGTGCAGATGGATTCAATCTGATTCAAGTCGGAATGCCCTAGTATAGTCCGCGCAAGTTTCACAATTGTGCTCCAGCAGCTATCCAGCGTCCCAGCAACTCACGTTCTTCATCTGTAATCTCAGTGATGTTACCGGGCGGCATCAAGATGCCGTCCACAACCATCAACTTGATTTTCGCGGACACAGCCTGCACTTGCTCCGGTTCATCATATACCAAGCCCAAAGGAGGTGCTATCAATCCCGGGAATGTTGGAGTACTGGCATGACAAGGAGCACAGCGCTGTTGAATGATGGGGTGAATATCCTGATATGTAACTGAGGCAACCGAATCGGGCACTGGTGCTGTAACAGGTCGCATGACAAAGGCGAGCGCAAAAATCATCGCACTGGCAACGGGCAGTATCCATACGTTGTGATGCCCTTTCGAGCGCAGATTGAACCAATGACGAATCCCTGCACCGATTAAGGAGATCGCTGCCAGTACTGCCCAATTAAAGGCGTGACCGTAGG
>CALDQI010000136.1:0-5369 GCA_937911635.1 uncultured Pseudomonadota bacterium
AGGTGGAGAATATTCAAAACTTGCAATTTCGCCGCCAAGATCATTCGCCCCTGCCTCTACTTCTTCATCGCCATCGATATCGACCATTTGGTCAAGAATCCCGCTTTCATCAGCGATTTCACTTACCTTTTCGATCTCTTCGCCACGTTTATCTTTCGCAGCGGGCATGGATGTGGATACCGGTGGCGAGAGCTTTTTCTCCCACATAGACGCCATGCGAGATACCGCACTCGTTAGGACCGATTTCACTCCAGATTCTTCTTGTGCGTCGCTTTCGCGTTCATCATCTTGTTTTCCATCGTCTTCGTTTCCATCAACGTTTGCAGGATCGATTGTTTCAATCCATCAATCATATTCGTTTCGAACGCGAAGGAATGGAGGGCGTAGCACTGACTGGACAAGTAGACAAAGTTGGTGAACCTACAAACATTGGCCTCAAAGCGGAACCAAACAAAGTTGCGTCAGGTGGAAAGACCACCATCAATATCAGTCTGACAGATGAAAACGGTCGAGGCGTTGTTGGTGAGGAACTCAATGTGATGTCTTCTAGTGGTTCCATTGGCAAACTTCAGGATCGGGGCTCAGGACAATATTCTGTCACCTTAATTGCCCCAGATTCAAACGCTACAGGTGTGACGGTCGTTGTACAGTCTGCATCGGGAGACCTTCGCAAAGAACTGGAAGTTGAAATCGTTGGTGGAGCGACAACTACGGTTGAAACTACCGTTGTAACAACAGAGGATACACAGTCCTCTACATCTGACGCTGAATCGACAACTACAGAAGAGGCTAAGAAGGAAAAGAAACCAAAAGAAAAGAAACCAAAAAAGGTTAAAACACCTCGTGAGAAGAAACCGCGCACGGGTACTGTTACAGCACCATGGTTACGCGCTTCTGCAGGCTATACTGCTGGTTCTTTTAATTATCAACAAACGCCTACGAAAACCGATGGCTTACTCTATGAACAGGCCATCACCTTCAATCGTGAAACCGAAGGGTCATCGCCTGCATTAACAGCGGGTGTAGATGTCCGCGCTGTAGGAACCATCCCTTCACTAGACTTTATAGGATTTGATGTACACGTTCAGTCTGATCAGTACGCCATCGCTCTATCTGAATTCCCCGAGCCCATTGGCGATTGGATGACATCTATCGATGCTATGGCTGCCGGTCGATATCCGGTATCCTTGTCTGGATTGACCCTGACACCATCCTTGAGAGCCGGGATCAGTAGAGATGATTTAATTGTCTTTCGTCAAGATGAACAAGACGATGGAAATGTTGCTCTCTCCTATGAGCCTCTATTTGTCTCTGCCCTGAATGTTGGTCTCGGTACTGATATACAAACGGATATGGGTCTCTTCGCACACATAACCTATGACGTCGGAGTTAGAGGATCCATCTATCGACAGAAGTTCGATTCGCAGCTTGGATACGATATCAATGACACGATCTTTGGATTCCTTGGTCTTCGATCAACCAATAGAACTGTAGATATTGAAACAACCTCTGGTAAAGCGGGTGAGATTGAAGATACCAACTACTCAATAGTCTTCGGGGCTGGTGGTTCCTTCCGATAATCCTATTCCTAGAGTATAAAGGTCATTTTCAATAAAGGGACTCGCGTCATTCCTTAGTTGGTTTGTAGACTCTTCCCTTCCACGTCACTGTACCACCGAGAGAACGGCGCGCCGAGTTCATCAACAAAAGCAATACGAGTACATTAGCGGGGGCATGAGTCAAACCATAGAGCAGATTCATGCCTCGCCGATGATCCATCAAACCACGTGTTAGTTGTGTCATCACCATAATCGCTGTACCCCAAATCATAAACTCCAGCGATACTATATGTATATGAATCAATCTCAGAGCCCCCAAAGCAAAGAGAAGGTGCCCCAAAATACTAAATGCAAAGGTGAACAACAGGGCCAAGATCAAATTGGGAATTGAGTACCGTAAACCTGCAAACAAGTTTTTTGTCCATCCTTCCCAAATCTCAGAAAAAGACGTGTACATTCGACAGCCAAATAAACTGTCCAGATAGAGACAGTGATATTGTTTATCGTGTTCAACAAGGGCTCTCGCTATACCTACATCATCTAAGATGTTGCTCTGTACAGCAGCATGACGACCAATCTCATCATAAGCATCTCGAGAAATCAAAATGAATTGACCATTGGCCAGATTGCTATCCTTCTTGGCCGGATTGTTTACAGATGAGAGTGAGTTCCCAGCCAAGATCAAGCCGCCAACAACCGGTTGCATCACACGTTCCCAAAAGGATTCCATCTCCAACGTTCCCAAGCCTGTAACCATATCCAATTTATTCTGACGCGCATATTCAACCGTTCTTGATACCGCTTCAGGTTGCAACACAACATCTGCATCTACAAACAACAACCATCGCCCTGTAGCATACCGTTGCGCACGCTGAAGCGCCCATGGCTTACCGAACCACCCCTCCGGTAACGATTCTCCTTCCGATTCTGGAAGCTTCAGTCGTTTATGTTGTTGTTGAATCTCTGCTAAAATCTCTCCTGTGCGATCTGTCGACCCGTCATTGAGTACAATCACCTCCACATTGGAATGATCTTGAGACAAAGCAGACAGTACACATGCACCAATACCGCGTTCTTCATTGCGAGCGGGTATCACAATGCTTACAGGTAGCCCCTCCGGTGCCTTAGCAAAAGAGTCGTCCAATACCCAGCGACGTTTATAATGAGCTCGAACCCCTTTCACCAAAGCCAAGAACCATCCCAGAAAGATACACATCAGTGCACCGCGAGCAATCCACAACATCATCTTTCCACACTCCTTTTCAACTTTTATACATTTTATACCACTTCACTCTTATACCACTTCACTCACTTGGGAATCTGTAATACAAGGCTTGACAAACCATATTAATTACTGTACACTGTATCGTAATTTTCGGATCAATTTCAACCACAAAACGTGGTTTCACTCTACAGACACGGAAGCAATTCTATGAATCCATTCGCTATTGGAAATTTGGCTGTTTATCATGGTAAAGGCGTGGGTCTAATTACCGGACTCAATACAATCGATCCAAAAGGAAATCCTTGTCTGATTTGTAAACTGACACTTAAAAAATCGGTTGCCCAAGTTCGCGTGGATCACCCAAGCCAGACAACCATTCGGACCATCATGAACGATGATGAACTAGAGGATGTCTACGGAATCTTACGAACGCAAGATGTAAAGCCCAACACTACAACATGGAATCGTAGGTATAGAGGCTACATTCAAAATATCAACTCAGGGATCCCCAAAGAGATTGCCTCTGTTTTGAGAGACTTAGAGCTCCTTAGCATTCGTAAATCATTGTCCTTTGGGGAAAGCAAGATCTACTCTGATGCCAAAGAATTGATTGTAGAGGAAGGGGCCTACACCCTCATGATGCCTAAATTAAATGAATTCCTGTTACCGCTCAATAATGTAAAGGCTCACGCCATTCTTCAAAACCTACATACTGTACTTCAAAAATCTTTAAAAGATGGTGCATTTGACTTTTCGAACAAAGGCATGAAAGATTTGGCCAACCTAGAACTCTCTCTTCCTTCAGATCCAATCGTTGGCGAAAATCGATTCGTGCACATATTCAATGCCTTGGTAGAAGCCATCACAAATCTCGAAGAGGAGTCCAATAAGATTATCATGCGTACAGCAAGGAGAGCTCTAAACAGTGCGCACACGCCTTCCGCTGTAAAACCAGATAATTTAGAAGGATGCTTTGGAATCTTGGTGCCCTGGAAAGACATCCCCTTGGTTGGTGTTTTAGAACATCGAATTCTCGCATCACACAGAAGTTACGACTCGCTCAGGAATCTATTTACGGAGAAGGGATGTGATGGGTTAGAGGGCCTAGATCTTAGAAGCATCATCAATCCGATGGTAGAATTTGCAAGCCATCATCTATTGATCCAATTCCGTGATGTATTGGGGTCACTCGACCTAAAAATGGAACGCAGAAGAAGAACACGCGCCAAACCAAAACCCTTTGTTCGAAAGTCAGAACGTTCTACCGAGCAGGAACCCGAAGCCCCAAAAGTCTTGACCTCTGCAATCCGACAAGTTGAAAAGGATGTCAAGGGATTCAAACCTGAGGCAGGGAAACCAGAGTCCTTTTCTGATCTACAGTCTAAGGTATATACCTGCTTCATTGATCTAGATACTGTGGCTCGATTGAGCTCACTAGAGACCATCGAAACCTATCTTACTGAAAATTTAGAAGAGTATAGAGAGATCATCGTCGAACAGCTCGATGAGATATTCGCGGATGCTCGACTAAAGGGCGAAAAAGAGAAGGAAGAGAAGGCAAAGGCTAAAAAGAATAAAAGTGCGAAAAAATCCAAAACAGAAGAGAAGTAAAAGAAGGATAAGTGAGAGAAGGAAGAGAAGTAGTCAACCATTGAGACACTCTAATGTTTGAGACACCCCAGTGTTCGAGTGAGTATCCGTGCGTCACATATCTCGTAACAAAGAGCCAATCGTATCGACGTATACGGCTTATATCAGGCTTATCTACGACTCATACTCTGCTAACAGAATACAGCACTTCTATCCCAGGCTCCTACGGATAAGCCGCTCTGATTTAAGTTTGACTTTGACGGACCGGTAGATCATTCGGACACAATGATGTCCGAATAAAAAATACGTCTACCAGTTTACAGACACAACCGATACCTGGTCGATTATTCAGCGGCTTCATCCTCTGCTGACGGTGCCTTTTCAGGAAGATCGTCGGCATCTAGACAGCAGCGGAACGACAAGTTAGAATCTGCCCACTCAGCCTTCATCTTTGTTGTGAATGCACAACGATTTGACTGCTCGTCTTTCGGAACTTTGTATCCACCACCTTTAATAACGACCTCTGTGTCATTCGCGAATGTATCAGTCCATTCACGGGGTCCTGCACTCATACCAAAGACACCGTAAGTAGACAAACACTCTTCTTCTCCGGAAAATACATACTCCCCATTCACCATACAGTGATTGGAGTCAAAGCGATCTCCATAAGAAAATATGTTGCTTTCCCAGCCTTTACAAGCCTTTTCCCACTCGGTAGATGTGCACAAACGTTTACCAACACTTTCGCAAAGGCTATTGGCCTGCTCATATGTGACTTGTGTTGTTGGATACTGTGGAAAATCTGGGTCAACGCCCGTTGGGTTGTTCCATTCGAATCGATCGATGTAAAATCCTTTAACGTTTACTTTTGTGGCAACTGCCTCTGAACGAGCAGCCCATGTTCTATCGTTTCGACCTTTGGGCTGACTATTCTTCACACCCTTTTCATCACCAACCACGCGTTCATACTCTTGTGCCAGTGCTCCGACAAGAGT
>CALDQI010000137.1:0-6422 GCA_937911635.1 uncultured Pseudomonadota bacterium
CATGCGAATTGAGGCTATCGGAAAAGGAAACGTCATCACCAATGCCGCAGACTACACCAAGGCGGAACTCAGCTCCATGAACTTCGCGAATGAAACCCTTCAGCATGCTGTGTTCGCGGTCGATGTGGATTCTGAAACGGACTATCAATCTCTACTGAATCGAAACGACGAGATCTCTAGAAGTATCGAATCCGTTGCCAAAAGATACAACGTCTCAGATGTCGTCTATGTAGATGGGGATGCCGTTGAAAGTACTGTATTCATAGACATGCACGATCTACTTCGCTCTTATATTATTGAACGTTCTGGCGTAGAAGGGAGAGTCAGGCCCCCAAAGGGTGTAGAACACACCGGTGTGATAATTGATGCCCGACACATCGAATTTGAACCTATAATATTGCCGACCATCTCGATGAATGGTGATGACAAGTGGTTGTCTGTCGAAGATTTTTCAAAGTATTCCGCTCAAAGTAAATTCCCATTCATGTATGCGGTGAGTGCCAGCAATCCAGATGTCATTGCCAAGGTAGGAACCAACCCTGCTCTATATATGGCAGATGACTCGAACCTTGATACCCTACACGTACACAACATCGACTCCAATCCTGTCACGACAGATGAAAAGGAGTCCATCATGGGCAATGGTCGTGTGGTCATCTTATTGTCTTCGGAGCCTAATCCATGATGCATCGACCTCGGCGTAGCCACAGAAACTCTGGGCATCCAGTTAGAGAAAAGCAATCACCAGCGGATCCAAAACTATCTCGGCATCACCTTTGGTATGTTGGATTGGGAGT
This sequence comes from uncultured Pseudomonadota bacterium, assembly GCA_937911635.1. Taxonomy (GTDB): domain Bacteria; phylum Myxococcota_A; class UBA796; order UBA796; family UBA796; genus CAJWHX01. Next base: position 798 of record CALDQI010000137.1, read on the forward strand.
TGGTCTAGGAATTCTCTGTTGGTTGCTCAAACCAGTTTTTGCATTGCTAGCAGCGAGCGCTGCCATCGCATATATTCTCGATCCATTGGTGGATCGATTTGAGGATGGGGGATGGTCAAGGGATCAAGGAATCGCCATCATCACCATATTGGGCGGACTGCTGCTCCTGATTGGATTCATATCTTTTACGCCACCAATCATAGAGCAGACCAGTAAACTTAGCGATGACATGAGAGTGGTACTCAGTAATTTGGATGAGACCTTACAACAAACAACAGAGTGGGTTGAGGGAAAGACCGGTCGAAAGCTCAACCTCAAATTGGATCATCTTCAAGAAACATTGCCTGTTTGGATCGATCAATTCTCCGAAGACTGGCAAGCGAAAGCGATTGATATTCTCAAAGGACTCCTTTTAAAGGGGATGGGATTGATCAATACACTGCTGAATCTATTGCTGCTTCCTGTATTCACCTACTATCTCTTAAGAGACTGGGACGATTTACTGGCAGATGGCTTTGAACTGATCCCACACAATATGCGCCCCATAGCCAGTAAGACACTTGGAGAAGTGAACAAAAGACTCAATGCATTTATCATTGGACAAATCAAGGTGTGCTTGGCTCTATCAGTATTGTATACCGTAGGTCTATTGATTGTCGGTATCGATCTGGCTGTACCCATTGGGATATTATCCGGATTGATGTTTGTGATCCCCTATGTCGGAACAATATTTGGTATTCTTACGGCCAGTCTGCTCGCATTGATAAACTTTGGCGTAGATTGGCATGTCTTGGGTGTGTTTGCAGTCTTTGGTATTTCCCAAACCATAGAAGGGTATTACCTCACCCCCAAGATTATTGGAGAATCTGTAGGACTCTCGCCAATGGTGGTGATGATTGCTCTCATCGTAGGCGCCTCGTTTATGGGCATATGGGGAATGCTGATAGCCATACCCGTCACCGCAGTACTTAGTGTCGTTGCAGCTGAATGGCTCGATAGATACAAGCAAAGTGACACCTTTCTAGATCACAATGATTGAATCAAAAATACACCTATATAGATGAGTATGTTTGATATTGAATGGCATTGGGATGTACCGTATCTGGAGACCCTGACCCGACAGGAATACATCCGTAATCGAGTGCATAAAGGAGGCTCAGAGTTGATTCTATTGGCTGAGCACCCTCCCACCATCACCCTCGGTAAGCGAGGTGGCACCATATTCCAAGTACCTGAAGGTACAACTGTACAGGAAATTAACCGCGGTGGATTGGCCACTTGGCACGGACCTGGACAACTAGCACTGTATCCAATTATCCAATTGAATCGATACAAACTGGGTGTCCGGTCATTGGCATGCCTTCTAGAATCAGCCACCATCGATACGTTGGAACATCTAGGCATTCAAGGAACGAGAAGACACAACGCCCCTGGAATATGGGTTCACGATCGAAAGATCGCCGCGTTGGGACTGGACGTCAAAAAGGGGATCAACATTCATGGTGTGGCCCTCAATATTCATAACGATGCGTCTTGTTTCAGCTGCATAGAAGCCTGTGGTGACTCAAGTGTATCCTACACTTCCGTTGATCAAGAATTGCAAATTTCCATGAGCTCACTTCAAACCATCGGTACCCTCTGGATACAATCGTTTATTCAGGCTCTATCGGGTTCATCAGTGAACAATTCATGCAATTGATTTGACAGGTTTCGGGAAATCAATTAGATCAAAATGACCTTATAGGCATGTAGCTCAGGGGCTAGAGCACTGTCCTGACACGGCAGGGGTCGGCAGTTCAAATCTGCCCATGCCTATTCGTCACTTTCAACAAATCAAATATAATGGTGGTGGATACAGGCTGTTCCAAGGGTTGACTAAGAATCAAAAGAATGCTGGATCCATCTAAAGCATAAGACATACCCGGAGCATTCATTGAGAAATTCTAACCGCGATTCAGGCGATCAAGGCCCAAAACAAAATCGTCAAATCACAGCCAAGCGCGTTCTTGTCATTGACGAAAATGGAACAAAACTGGGTGAGATGGCTACTCGTGATGCGCTAACAAAAGCGCAGGAGAGAGGATTAGACCTAATTGAAGTGGCTCCGAACGCACGTCCTCCAGTGTGTCGTTTCGCAGACTACGGCAAGATTCTGTATGAAAAGAAAAAGCGAAATGCAAAAGCCAAGAAGAATGCAACCACCATTACCGTAAAAGAGGTCAAGTTCACCCCGTCAACTGGTGATCATGATTTCAACACCAAACTCAAACACGTACAAAAGTTCTTAGGAAAAGGCGACAAAGTCAAAGTCACCATTCGTTTCCGCGGCCGGGAGATGGCACACAAAGACAATGGTATTGCCGTCTGTAATCGATTGGTGGAAGCCATAAATGAAGCAGAACAAGTCTGTGAGATCGAGATGGCACCTCAGTTCATGGGCCGACAAATGACCATGATCTTAGCCCCTAAGAAAACGTAAACAAATCCCAAACAGTGTGCTCAGCCTCGGTTGACACCTTTCATCTGCAACCATCGCCCACGGGCGAATCATCGCTAGGAAAATACCATGCCCAAAATGAAAACACACAGTGGTGCCAAAAAGCGTTTTAAGCTAACCGGCTCTGGCAAAGTGAAATTCAAGCGTGCGAACATGCGACACATCTTGACCAAGCATTCAAGCAAAGTCAAGCGTAAACTTCGCAAAGGCTCAATCATGAATGCAACTGACGCCAAAACCGTTAAAAAGCTTCTTCGTAAAATCACCTAATTATTTAAATCACATCCACCGTCACCGCCTTACTAAATTCGGCTGGGAAACGGTATAGCTGGTCAAAACCAGTAAGGAGACATTATGGCACGTATCAAACGCGCACAAATTCGAAAGAAAAGAGTAAAAAAATTATTTAAACGTTCAAAAGGTTTCTTCATGTCGAGAAACAATACCCTTCGTCAAGCAAACGAAGCGGTAATGAAAGCTCGTATGAACGCTTACACCGGTCGAAAGCAGAAAAAACGTCAATATCGTTCAATGTGGATCGCTCGTATCAATGCAGCGTGTAGACCCCTCGAAATCAGTTACAGTCAGTTCATGCACGGCTTAAACTTGGCTGGAATCGAAATCAACCGAAAGATGTTGTCTGAGATTGCCATTCACGACGCAGATGCTTTTGCAAAGTTGGTTGAACAAGCCAAAGCTGCTATCGAAGCAAAAAATTCGGCCAAAGCATAATCTCTGTGTGACTTCACACAGAACACTTTAAAGATGGAAATATTGTGACCAATCTGATCAGACTGTTTGGGATTTGTCTACTTAGCTTGGGATGTGGCGACGAAACAGAACAGGACTATACTCAGTTCAACGCTACAACAGATACACTCACCGTTTCAATTGCACCGGATGCAGAATCGACCCCTGCTGAAATCGAATTGAGGTCTTCTACGGGCCAAGTCATCATCGGCACAGCCGTATTGACCCCCGGTGGTGGCCCTGTTGGTACAGAACATCAGCTAGTTGTCGAAGTTGCTGACACTTGGCAAGGTCAGGTCGAAGAGGTTGTCATCTCTGTTGACTCTGGCGCTAGAGGAATCGAAGAATTCACTTTAAAACGAGATTCTGCCGATCCCGGATATCATCAGATAGATATCATCTCCGTTGGAGATGATGGAGAAGTCAGAGATGACATCGTCACAATCCAACTATTTGCAAACGACAGTCAGTCGGTTGAAGAAACAGATACAGGAGCCGGTCAATGAAAGAGAGCAACACTGAAGAGAGTGAAAACTTGACGCGAGCTCGTCTAGTTGACAACACCTATGCCGAAGAATTCGGCTGCAGTAAAAAGGACCTACGTGAGATTGTAGATGCCATGCTCGACATCATGAGTTCAGCTCTATTGGAAGAAACGGAAGTCAAAATTAGTGGATTTGGCAAACTGAAAACAAAACACAAATCAGCTAGAGTTGGACGAAACCCACAGACTAAGGAACAGTTGATCATCTCTAAACGTCGTGTGGTATCCTTTCAACCTTCTAGACTACTCACCAAACGACTCAACGAAGACCCCAGTTGATTTGATTCTCAAAGGCGGCGTTCATGTCTAAAGAAACTGAACACATTGACATTCCGAACAAACTCTACTTTAGGATTGGCGAAGTTGCTGACATTGTAGGCGTAGATAGCCATGTCCTTCGATACTGGGAAAAGGAAATGGGCATGTCACCGCATCGATCGAATTCCGGCCAACGGTTGTATCGCAAAGTTGACATCGTATATTTTTTAAAAATCAAACATCTCATTCATACCGAAGGGTATACAATCGGCGGTGCCAAACAAGCACTGAAAGCGAACGATCACAATGCCATTCATACAACGCAACTGGGTGATTTACAAGCAAAGTTGATGGACGTTCAATCTCAGTTAACGGCACTTCGACAGAAATTGAGATCTTAAAACACACCTCTAGAGTTTCTCAGAATGATGGTACTTTTGATATACTAAGCACAATCAAGAGTAGACTATGATCAACCCAAGTTTCAGACACAATCCCCTATGGCTCATCGCTGTGGTTCTCGCATGTACCACATCTGCGATCATCATTCCAAATCACTTGGTGTTCTCAGCCAAGTCGGCGCGCCTAGATTTTATGTTGGATTGGGGTATCACTTTTATTTTTACAATAGATGCTTGGATGCGATATCGCGATCGCTCTTCTCTACATCTTCCAACTGCAGCGCGAACTCTTGGGCTGGGTTTTGATATTGTAGCAGCCGTACCTTGGACCATACTATTTGGAATCCCACTATTGGATATCCTTAGGCTTCTCAAATTAATTCGAGTCCCAGAGATTCTTCGTGAACGACCAAAACTTCCGACCATTTTGAACATCCCTTTGCAATTGTTCTCTTTTGTATATTGGGCATTGCTATGGGTGCATTGGCTGGCCTGTGGATGGATGCATGCCGCGATGGAGAACGACTACTTGACGGCGCTCTACTGGTCTGTGACAACACTCACTACTGTTGGATATGGAGATATCACACCAGATGTAACCAAGATTACTCAGACCGTGTACACGATGGTGGTTATGTTTTTGGGCGTCGGATTTTATGGGTACATCATCGGTAATATTACCACACTATTGCATCGACTGGACATGAAACGAGCGATGTATCACTCCAAGGTCAATCAACTCAATACCTTCTTGCAATATCGTCAGGTACCTCCCTCCGTGAAACACCGAATCTTGGACTACTACGACTATTTATGGGAAAATCGAAAAGGGTTCGATGAAAAGAAACTCCTTCGAGATCTCCCTCAGAGTCTACAAGTCGAATTGTCGATGAGTCTAAAGAGAGATCTCATCTCCAAAGTTCCATTTTTTCAGCAGGCTGACGACGCGCTCATCAAAGACATTGCTGGACGGCTGCGACCAATCATCTTCACACCCAACGACATCTTGTTTCTCGAAGGCGACAAGGCTCACAGTATGTACTTTGTCGGGAAAGGACTCATTGAGATCACGCGTGGTGACACACATTTGGTAACGATCGGAGATGGCAGTTTTGTTGGAGAGATCGCCTTGTTGTTGGAACAACCCAGATCTGCTTCGGCAAAATCAGTCGGAT
>CALDQI010000138.1:0-3006 GCA_937911635.1 uncultured Pseudomonadota bacterium
TTTGATGGGCTATGATCCAACCACCTACGGGGCACAATATGGATTGGGTATCGATCATCCCGTATATTATGTCAGCTGGCACATGGCAGCAGATTTTTCAAATCAGATGACCCAGCGACACAATGCCCTCGAAGGAACGAATTTAACCGCTTGCTACACCTGTTCAAACAGCTTGACCGATACGGTGTCCTGTTCGATGAACACTGCCTGTACGGGCTACAGAATGCCGACGGAAGCAGAATGGGAATACACTGCTCGAGCAGGTTCAAGTGAAGATTTCTGGACGCAAGACGGCGGTGGTTCTCCCAACTCCAGCGCTTGTTTTTCTCCCATTGTAATTTCTGATGGAGGCGCGAGTCCGACCCTCGATACCTTTGCATGGTATTGTTACAATCGATATGACTCAATCTATTACAACAGCGACAAGCCCGTGGGACTCAAAGCACCGAATGGATTTGGGGTTCATGATATGCATGGAAACATCTCGGAATGGACCACCGACAAATGGGGGTGTACCTATCCCGTTACCAATGTCGACCCACTCTGTACCTTTGCTGGGTCATCCTATACCATTCGTGGTGGGGATTGGACCGGCAATGCCTCGATGATTCGCTCATCGCTGAGGAACGACTTAGACGGTTTTACACGAATCTACAAGCAAGGGTTTCGAGTGGCGAAGGATCTGTAATCACCGCGACTCTTAGTTCTTGAGTTCAATTCGGCGAACGAATAGATTGGTGTAGCTTTGTTGAGGAACGGATATCCGAACTTGGACTGCAGTGTGTTTCTTCAGCATTGTCTGATCGAGGAGAAGCTCAAGTTCTTGATCTAGGGGCTGTTGAATTGTTTGATCGAGGAAGATGGTGTCTCCTTCAAATACTTCGACACGCCATTCTCCTTTGCCGATTCCCATACCCTCAATGTATACACGTGAGTAATTGCCTTTTGGCCAGTTGAATCTCGTGCTGCTGCTGTCGCCGGAGAATATCCAGTATCCCTCAGGAACCTTCCTTTTGGGGAGATGGCAGAGCCGATTGGGTGTTAATTGAACGGAGAGTGTTTCCAAATCGATTGAGTCGGGTGTTAAGGCAATGAGGTTCTTGGTGCTGACACAGTACCCATTTTTGTTGGTCCAGACCTCTTTACAGCTACTGAGTTCGATGGACTGATTGCTTTGTTTGATTTGAAGCGGACGACAGTTTAGATCAATGGCCTTTTCTGCAAGCGCAACATCCGACAATCCTTTATATCGACTGAGTTCCCCAACTTGAAGGGTGGGGAAAGCACTCTTTTTCTTTGAAATCCATTTGGGCCACTGATCCACTTTAGTGATGCTGAACTCTTTGGCCTTCTTTGAGCGTTCTAAGGTCCATGAGTTTATTTTCCCAAGTATAATCTTGGGCGTGCTTAGCAACTCGATGTCTTGAATTCTCAGGGAGTGTACTGTGATCGCTTCATCAGACTGATTTTGCAATCGGATAGGTTCGTTGGCTTTGATATCGGTCAGGTTGATATCTTCACACCAAAGAGTACTGGAACCGATTCGGCTTGTACTTTGAGAAAATACCGTTCGATTGACTGTCGATTGTCCGGAGATACATGCAGTAAGAGTAGCCGTGGGCTGGCTGTTCGGAAAAGTCAATGTGAATCGACCGTTGGCAGAAATAGTGGTGTCATCTGAGATGGTTACCGTTGGCTTCAGTAATTTGACTGGTACCTCTGCCGTTTTTGGCTGGTCACTCAGCAGCTGCAATTCTGTCCACTTGTCTGCCAGTAGAGGTGTGAAGGCTTTTCTTCCGCGCGCACTCATGTGCTTGGTGTCTCCAAATCCACCCAGTTCATCCCAATCGAACAGGTCTATCAGACTGACCTCGCTGCGTTGTAGACTGTCTACAAGTTGCAGCATTTCATTGTCGCTTAACGCATATGCATCTTTGGATCGTTTTGAAACGGGCAAGATTACGACCACCAGGTGAATATCTCGTTCTTTCAGTCGTTTGGCAACAGATTCCAATAGACGCAGCTCAAATGTGTGGTCTGTCGACTGTTGTTCCCGTTGTTCTTCGGTCTGTCTGACGTTGTGCTGGATCAACTGGTTTCTTTTGATGTTTTGACGCTGTTTCTCGGCAGCGAAGAGAGCATCCAGTTTGGTGTCGATATCGTCAGCATTTTCTCCGAGTAGCCCCTCTCCAAACAATTCTTGATTCCATTCCTGGTATCCACTTTGGAAGTCATTTTTACGCTGCTTCCAAGGTACAATGGCTGCATCTGCTTCCCGTCCTAGGACTTCTGCCAACAGTGAGTTCAGTGGGCGAGTCTGATGTGTGGAGAAATTGGCATCTTGTAAGACATCCGTTGTTGCAAGCCATAGAGGCGGGCTGAGAATGGCCACCACCTTCGGCTGTAGGTTTTGATTGAGAATACGGTTTTCAATCATCAGACTGATCGCCGGCATCGCCGCCATCCCACTCCACAGTTTTTGGACTTGATTTGGCTGAAGACCCAGTCGTTTTGCAAATGCATCGTTGTCGATCGCACGATTTGCCAGAGAAGAGCCGACCAAGATGACTTCAGGCTGTGTTTCCGCCAATCGACTGTCAATTTCTTGAATCTCAGCTGGTAATGATTTGGGATCCTCAGAGATGGGCTCGTTCAACACCATCCAGAACCCAAGCAGAATTCCGATTGGCAACAGAATGCTGATGATGACTGAGGGGGAGGGCGTACTCTTACTCATGGCGTCCTCCTAAAACTGAAAGTAGATGAAGTCTTGGCTGATGTCGCGGTGCATCAACAGAATGCCACAAATCAATATGGCCCAAGATGTGGTTTGCAAAGGAAGAAAGAAGGATTTGTCTTCAATCTTAACACACACAAGCAATCAATACTTATTACATCAAGAAAATCGTGGAAAATCACCGATTTGGGGTGGAAGAATCGACAAAATTACGGGTGAACTGATTGGCAAAAATAAATTGGGTAAGATTTGGATGAAAGTCCGAGATG
>CALDQI010000139.1:0-5665 GCA_937911635.1 uncultured Pseudomonadota bacterium
AAAAACAGATTCATCAAAAAGCGTGACTCCAGTATTTTTTAATCTTCTATAATTAGATAGAAAATAAGGTTTAATCTTCTTGGTTTGAACCCATTGATTCGCCCAAAATGGTTCATCAGAGTTTTCAGACATTCGGATGGATGTGTGGTGATGAATAAACTCAAAGTTGGTAAATTTTATTGCCTCTTCTCCTTCACCTTCGGGAAAGAACTCGTCTTTCATTATTTCATAGAAATCTTTCCAATCATCGGATCTACTCTTATACTTAAGATCACTTGGAATAGATTCAGATTCTGATAACCACACTTTTCCCGACCCTATCCATATCTTTTTCTCTGAATGAGAAAGTGCGTCCAGAAAAACTGAAACTTCAACGCTATCAACATTTTCAATCTGTAAAACCAAATACGATTGTTCAAAAGGAGTAACCAACAACATTATCTCAATGATACGGATACAATGTGACTTAGCCCTTCTACGTTTTGGTGCAATAACCAATGTAGCGATGTCAGTTTGATTTTTTTGGTATTTTAAGAGGTGAACGCTTAGAGAATCAAACTCTTCAGGCATCCATACACGTTGAAATGTTTTGGACATCCCTTTAAAATGAAACCGACTGCTTTTTTGAAGTAGACTTCGTTGACGCATACATTCAGTTAATTCTTTGTCATCGGAACGTGAATACACCTCCCAATTTGATCGCACCAATTTATCTATCACCGTTTTCTTTTGACTTGGTACTCTCATGGTTGAATCTGACCCTAAATGCACAGGAATGATTAGGCTAGAACGGATCATATTAGACTCTACCCTCTTATCCTCATTCGACATATCAAACCTCCTTAGTTTGAACGATATGGACCAATGTGGATTCAGCACGAATTATGGAATAGAGTTAGGTATCTTAAAATGATAATGTTGTAAATGTAATCAACTGAATAGGAGTACACAGTGTCTTCAGCGTATGCAAATGTAAGGTATGGAATGGATTTATCAGATCAACTACATCCCTGGATAAATGACTTCATCTCTTTGACTTACAGAGACTACACCGCCTTTGAAAAAATAGTGCGTGATGCGTTATCCGTTCCAAATGTGGAATTCACGGTGCATCATCGTGATCGCGAAGCGATAGATGTCTCTCCACCAGAACATATCATTACATTGTCTCATAAAGGTTGGTCTCTTTATGGAGGTGCATCATCGAGAAACTGGGCTTATGCAGTCTACACAAGTCCTGTTTTATCTGATAAGTTCCGGAAAAGTTTGGATAAGGATTTACAAAAGGCTGTTAAGCAAATTGAACAGGTCATACAGGATGAAATCGCAATCGATCTAGACAAAGAAATCTCAAAACTCGAGTTCCTCGGTGAAATGGTTTTGATTGTCAATAATTAATATGACGCCTCAATATGAGAGCAACCAACTTACTTACAACATCATTTTCAATACAGAATGCCTCATGATGGTGAGTTTACGTCGTTTTATACTCGTATTGAACCCTCATGTTTTCAAAAATGTTCGAGCAGACTCAATCGCCTCCCACACTTCAGTATCCTTTCCTACATTCAACCCATCGGCTATCTCGATTGCTTCATCGAGCGACCCCTTCGCGTTCGTGAAATCTTGATTGAGACTGAGCACCTTGGACTTCTTACAAAGAAACTTCACATGCTCCCAAGGATAGACCTTCACCAACAGTTCCCCTTCAAGGAAATTAAACTGTGCCTCGGTAAAGTTCTGTTGCTGACCCTGAACCCAACCCAAAGAGCCGAGAAAAGCCCCAGCGCCAACCGGGAATGTGTCCCTACAGAGTTCAATCCCCTGTTGGAGGTTTACACGAGCCTGTTCCCATTCGTTGATGTTGACGAATACATCACCCAAGTTCCCTAGGAATATCCCTTCATTCCGTTTGTCACCAATCTCTCGAGCAATCACCACCGCACGTTCCAAACATTGGATGGCTTCATCATAGTTCTGTTCTCCGGATAAGATCACACCTAGATTACCAATGTTGATTCCCTCAACCCGCAAATCTCCAATCTCGTGTGCGATGTCTGCCGCTTGTCGAAAAGACCGAATCGCATTCTCAATGTCCCCTATATTTTGGTAGACATTCCCAAGATTGCCTAGATTCACTCCAGTGCCTCGAATATCCCCAATCTCCTGTGAAATCTTTAGGGAAGCGTTGTACTGTTCAATCGCTTTGTCGAATTGACCCAAGTTCTGATGGATGTTGGCCAGATTCCCTATGGTTCTTGAAGCCCCTGATTTATCCCCTATTTCCAATGATATTTCGATGGAGTCTTGGGTGTATTGAATGGATGGTTCATACTGGTTCAAATCCTTGTAGGCTGCCCCAATCGCCCTCTTTATCGACGCAATGTGCAATCGGTCTCCTACCTTGTCCAAAATGGCTATCGATTGATTGAAATGCACAATGGCCTGTTCATATTCACCCTGCACAGTGTAGGCTTGACCGATCATTCCAGTGTATACGCCCATGGATTGTTGGTCACCCACTTGTTTGGACTGTAACACCACCTTTGTGAACATGGACAGAGCTGTACTGTATTCACCCAAATCGAGGTGGGTTCGACCGGTATAACCTACGATCTGAGACTCTCTCACGTTGTCTTCAATGCCTTCTACCAGTGTCAGGGCACTGTCAAACTTGTCCAATGCCTGCCGGTATTGCCCCATTCGCTGAAAGCACAACCCCAGTCCTATCTGCGCATCGATACAAGCTAGGTACAGCCCTTGATTCTGAGCCTTCGACAATGCCGCCTCAAACTCCATTTGAGCAGGTCCATAGTCCCCTTTGCTAATATTCACCGCACCCAAATGTAGATGGACTTCAACAATTCCATTTGTATGGTCAATGGAGATGAAGCGATTCAAGGCTTCTTTGTATCTGGTATTCGCAAGTCCATACTCTGCTCGAAGTTTTGCGATATTTCCCAGTTCAAGAAGTTCTTCCCCTTTTGTTCTGGCAGCATCGTTGGTGGTGAACTGAGAATCTGGGGGAGTATTCTGATAGATCGACAAGACATAATCTACATAAGCATCGAGTTCATCTTTGTTTCCACTGACCCGATGAAAGACGTTGGTTATGGTCGCTAAGCGGCGTACACTCTCTGGAGATATCCCATGTCTACTTTGCACTTTCGAAGCGATGTTCAAACCGAGTGATAGTGGACCTTGCTGCCTCAGTATCTTTAAAGCGGCTGCACAACACCCGACGGCTGCCTGTTCATTACTGGATTCTGCCCCCAAAATAAAATTCTGGAGCTCTTTTCGAAAACGTCTAGATTGTTCCGGATTGGAATCTAAAACATCCAGATAGTCTCGAGAGCCAAGTCCCCCAAAATACTTGGCGTGCCGAAGTAGGAGTTCGTCTAGATTGCATTGAGCATCATCCATTTTCATAGCTGCATACTCAGCAATGGATTGCAACAGTCCAAATCGGATGTGACCATCTTTGCTTCGTTCTTTGGTCAATAAGGAAGCCTCAACCAAATCTTCCAATGCATCTATTATTTCGATTGATTGATTGGATGATAGTTGAGCAACCGTCTCAGCTGCTTGGTTATCAAATCCATTTTTGAACACGCTGACCTGAACCAGAACCGACTGTAATTCTTGGGACAATAGTCCCCACGACCAGTCGAGTGCCGCTTGCAATGCCGGTTTCTCGCTTCTAGAACGCAAAATGGAGAATCGCTCCGTCAACCGTTCTGCAACCTCTTCAAGGGATAGTATGTTCAATCGTGCTGCTGCGAGTTCGAGTGCCAATGGGAGTTTGTCTAGGGATTGAACAATGTCTCCTATCAGGACTCGATTGCCTTCACTCAACGTGAAGTGTGCGCTTGCCTCGTGCCCTCTTTGAGCAAACAGTTGTATCGCCTCAAGGGTACTGAGGGTGGAAACGGGAACCACGGTTTCAGAGTCCATTTTCAACCGAAGACGACTGGTGGCAATGATCCGAAGATAGGATGATACGGCACACCAAGTCTTCAAAACATTTGCGCTGGGCTCGATAACCTGTTCTAGATTGTCGAGGACAAGAATGGTCTTTATATCTGAAAATACGTTTAGCATTTGCGCCTGAGGGTCAGCGTTTCGCAGTTCAATACCCATCGAGTGAGCCACAGCCAACACCACATCCAGTTCAGTCGTACTGGTCGATAAATCACAAAAGTACGCCTGTTCAAAATTGTCTCGTTCAGAATGAAGGACTTCGATAGCGAGGCGACTTTTACCGGTTCCAGCAGTCCCTAGCAACGTCACGATGGCAGATTCCTGTATCGCTTCGGTAATTGTTTCGAGAATCCCTTGCCTTCCAATCAGCTTACCTCGTCGAGCACGTAGGACATTGACCGAATCCGTCTTCTCTCTATCCAACTTGTCGTTCAGTTCCTGCCTTGCATCTGGTTCCAGATACTGCACGTGAGACTGAAAAGTGGCTTCGAGTGCATCGACCTGTTCGCTATCCCCCAGTGCGGAAGCCTCAACAATCTCTTCAATCAATCGATTGGCGCTGCGCAAGTTGGATTCAGGAAGCGTAACATCGTATACCATGGAACTCTTTAGGAGTTTGGAGGACTCCTGAAAGTGCCCTCGAGCCTCCTTTTGTTGCTGTAGATACTCCAACCAGTACTGCCACCAATCAAACCCATTAACACCCTGATTTTCAATGCTTTTATTGGCTTTTATCCAGCATTCAGCAGCCTTCGAGAGGCTCTCTTGATATTGCTGGTAAAAATCCAGACTACTCTGATACGCCACAAGAGCCTTGTCTCTTCTCTGCGCGCCTTCTAGCCATGACAAAACTTCTTTGGACAGCTCCTCGACAGACTGAAATCGTTCAGTACAGTCCCTCGCCATTGCCCGTTCACAAATCCCAATCAACATCGAGGGTATCTTTTCATCGAGATGGAGTTTTGCCTCGGGCAGTTCCATCGGTACTTCTGACGAGATGGTATTGATCGACTCTTGAACCTGTGAGAGAATATCGATGGCTGAATCGCCTACATAGGGCGGCAACCCAGATAGAACCTCATACAGAATCGCACCCAACGCATACACATCTGACCGTTCGTCAATCACATCGACATAACCCATGGCTTGCTCAGGACTCATGTAGGCAGGTGTTCCCGACACCATCCCGTATCGTGTCTGATTGCTTCCACTGAGTTCCCGTTCGGTATGGACCACTTGTTCTGGGGCCTGTTTTGGGGCTTCCTCAGTCGCTTCACCATTGATTACCTTGGCAATCCCCCAGTCCACCACCAAGACTTCCCCATAATCGCCCACCATGATGTTTTCAGGCTTCAAATCCCGATGAATCACGTGCAGAGAGTGAGAATAAGCCATGGTTTCGCAGACGGTATGGAAGATTTGAATCAACTGCCTGAAACTCATGCCGGAGTTCGTTTCAACCCATCCATCTGGCGCCGCAAAACGATGCACCTCTTGAATCAAATGAGAGTACTCCTGTCCGCGAATCTCCTTCATCGTGAAAAAGTAGCGTCCGTCGGGCAATTGACCAAAGTCGTGGACCGGTACGATGTTGGGATGTTGTAACTGGGCACCCACCTGTGCCTCTTCTTTGAAGCGTTGCAGTGTACGGTGCATTCGGGCCATTTCAGGAAGCATGATCTTA
>CALDQI010000140.1:0-3560 GCA_937911635.1 uncultured Pseudomonadota bacterium
CAGAATTCTTTAGCGATAGTGGCACAGTAAACTCAATCATTACAGGACAATGATCCGACATGGATGAATCGACTTGTAATATTGATGCCTGTTGAATATCATCTTGTAAATGTGGTGAACACAGAATGTAATCCAATCGAAGACCTCGATTCTCTACACGCAAATCTTTCATCCGAGTAGACCAATACGTATACTGGCTTTCACTTGGATGATGAGACCTCCAACAATCGATCCACCCTTGAGATAACAATCGGTCAAATATTTGATGTTGAACTGGTAAAGTTTGCCGGCGACTATGACTTAACGAGGGATGAATATCCAATGAACTGGCAATCAAATTGAAATCACCACAAATTATTGAAGGTTTCTCAATCCATCCAGATGCGAGGTCTAACATCTTGTCCCAAAACGTAAGGATAAATTGATCTGTGTCCTTCTCTATAATTGTGGGTGCATAGATGTTCCAGACTTGAATACCACACGACAATTTCGCACCGACAATACGACCCGTGAACGTTTTGGAATCAACAGTAATGGGTGGTGTCAAGAGAGTTAAGGGTGCATTAGAAACGGTGCCAACACCATAGTGATTGGCGATGTGTGATCTAGCTCCGACAAATTGAGACCACCGATGGTCATCTTGCAAATGTGTATACAAATTGCCACGAACTTCTTGGAAACAGGCTACATCTATTGAATATTTCTCTAGAACACGCCATAAACCACACCGACCAGCGCTTCGAATGCCATTTACGTTTAAAGTGAGGAGTCGCACGCTACCTTCAAGAAAAAATGAAGAGAGGCCAACGAATGGCCTCTCGGACTTGCGTCCAATGTGTGATAAAGGTCTTGTATTTCGGCACAGGCGAGGGCGATTTCATTTGGATAGAAGGGACTGGAAATCGCGCGAGAATGTGCTGTTTAAGACCGCAGAAACACATTGGAATTCTACTTAGGATTCAATCATGGTGGTACACCACAAAAATATAAAAGCCAAATCCATGAGATATGTTATTGTTCCATTCAAAATCCGTCAATACAATTTTGAGTCAATCATGAAAATTACAATCGTTCAAGGCCCATTGGGAACTCATAAAACCACTACTGCACAGGCTCAAGAGTTGGCCGAGATTTTCCCAGAGTCTTCAACTCTGACAACCAGTTCTCCTACGTTTCAAAAACTACAAGAGGCGCACCCTAATGTCTACCAGACTGACAGTCACCATTGGAGAGGCGCTGGGTCTCAAAGCACTTATTGGACCAACCCTCGAGATCTAGAGCGTTACTTAGGTCCATTTGACTACATTGGACCCAATCTTTTGTCCGGTCGTCTGAGTTTTGAGGAGGTGATTGAACAAATCCTCCGAGATCCAAACTCTCCCCATTTGGTATCTCCAAGTCATCATGAAGACTGGCAATCTTGGACCCACAACAAATCGATGTATGAAGAGGTTCGAAAACGAACAACCGAAAAGTTACCCACCGGTGATTTTGCCCCTGGAAATCGTACTACTCCCAAGTTTAATAGACAAGAACTCCGAACAATGCAAAACTGGGACAAACTTTGTCGCGTCAATCTACGACATTCGATGGAGATATTGGATTGTACAACTCCCTTTGGACCAAGGTGGAACATCTTTCGAATAATTGAAAATACGGAGTCTACAACCGTAATGGCCCCGAGAAACAATCGAGAATGGTACGAATGGAAATCAAACTCTCCTTATGCGTTGAAACATACCATTGATAGATTTTCTACAACCGTCAGTAACCGAACCGTTCTTCCTGTACTAGATGCCTTGTCCAATCACATCGCAGCCGAACTCAAACAGAATAGTGAATTCTATCTTCCAAATGTCGGCAAGTTAAAACTCAAACGATCCAAACATGGTTGGTTCGTCGGTCTAAGTGGCTCATCGATACTTCGACGGTACCTAAATGACAACTCGATTGATGACAATGCCATTCCGGGTGAACAAGATCCTATGGCAGGAGTACAATACTGGTACGCTCGTTCTAGAACAACATCTAAGAACTTCTCAACGTTATCAAAGCAACGACAACTCAGTTCCATCATCGCCGAAAGGACCGGACTAAGTTTGACTCAAACACACGGTTGTTTATGCTTCGTGCAACGGGTCATTTACGCAGGATTGCGTCACAAAGGCAAGTGTAGCATCCTACAGATAGGAAACTTCACAACATCACAAAGAAATGGCAAAAATGTGTTGCGATTCAACGCAGACGACAACATCCGATTTTGGAAGTAAGTAGGAGCCCCCTCATGGCAAAAAAATCGAGTACCCCAAAGCAATGTACAAAGTTGGATTCTTTATTCTCTTCGGATGACGATAGCTACGCTGAAATGGGTTTTAGTCTTCTAGAACCCTTATTGAAAGATTCAAAGGTTCGACAATACTACAAGAAGCAAATCAAAATCAATGATGATGGTATTGTCTATGAACCCAGTGATTTTGCAGAATCGACGCGAGTTCGGCTTCTGTTGCTCCTAGCTCCCTACTACAAGACGCTACGAGCCCCCGTAACCAAACTCAATTTGGAAGAGTGTGGTCACAAAGACATTATCGCACCTTTGCTGTACAAATTGACCAACCTGACCGAACTCAACCTAAGTTTACAGTGGGACGAACAGGAATTGAATTTGCCCGACCTTCTTGACGCAATCGAATCTATCGAAGGTCTGACCCACCTTCGGTTGCACAACTGGCAAAACCAACAAGGTATACCTCGCATGTTTGCAAACTTGGTAAAGGTATCCTTTTCCACAGATTCCTCATTAGCCTTCCCATCGCCAAATAAATTCTCCTCTCTTCCTCCCGTGCTTCAGTTTATGTATGTTGAGAATCTTAAAGATGATTGGAGAGCCGACAACTCAGAACGATACGATGAATTACTGAGCGCCGAAGATCTATTTGAGTACATCGACAGTTTAAACATTACGAACGATGGCTGGGTTGAGTGTGAAGATGACTTTTATGCTCACTTTAGGTTGTCATCAGCCGCGTTGTACAATATTCATCAGTATACCCCACAGAACCTTCCCAATGTTGAGTCTATCCAAATACATTCGGATCACGTCGATGTGCTCAATGCCGTGCCAAACATAACGGAACTCACAGTGAAGGTGGTCGAGAATACCAAAAAGATCAATTTGAAAAAATCACACAATCTGGAAACTGTTACTCTCATCAATGTTCCACAAGAACTGCACCTCAATCACATCCTATTCCAACTAAACATTTATGGCAGTGTACAGGCATTCTCTTTCATTCAAATCGGTCGAAAGAAATACTTCGATTTCTACGAAGCCATGTCGGTTAATGGTGGTACATACGGCAAAGGACGCTGCTATTACTCCAGTGAAAACCACCCAGACATTAGCGACCTACCAAGCCTCACTAAGAAGAGTATCCCATTCATCACGGACGATTTGGAAGACAAGATGTGGCACAGAAAGGAATCCGATTTTTGGATATCTTATCTCAGCTTGAGCAAAGACAAAACCAATGAAATTCTAGAGAGGGTCAACGATGGAATGG
>CALDQI010000141.1:0-2720 GCA_937911635.1 uncultured Pseudomonadota bacterium
ATCAATCGTTGGATCAGTACATAGCCAGCTTTATTGGTGCAGATACGACATTTCCTTCGTTGGAACTGGGTGTGCAAACCTCGGCCTGGGGTGGAAACTCCCAAACTCGTATGTGCTACGCGGGTCCCAGCCAATATGTGACACCTGACGACAATCCGAGCAATGTCTACCAGCGCATGTTTGGGGATGCCTTACTCAGCGACAGTGACGCAGCCAAACGCCGAGAGCGAAAGCAAAAATTGATTGAATTGTCTAGAGGTGACGTCATCGACATCTATAGCCGAGTTGGTACAGGGGAGAAAACCAAACTCGAAGCCCATTTGGACTCTCTCGATGACATGGAAAATCGTCTGTTGGATGTTGGGATGTGTACACCGATTGAGGCCCCCGCTGGTTTGGTGACCTATGACAACGATTCCTTTCCACTCATTGCATCTGCTCAAATGGAACTGGCAGTAACGGCTCTTGCCTGTGATATCACGCGTGTCGCGACCATCCAAATGTCTCATACGGTAGGTCCTACGGTTTTCACATGGTGTGGGTTGTCTGAAGGGCACCACTCATTGTCCCACATCGACGACAGCAATCAAACCGGAATTGATCACTATGTTCAGGCTGAGCAGTGGTACTCAGAGCAATTTCTTGCGCTCATCCAATCTCTTAAAGCCACCCCGAATCCAGAAGGGGATGGGACGTTGTTTGATGATACGCTGGTGTTGTGGGCACAAGAGCTTGGGGATGGACGCATGCACGTTTGTACCGATGTTCCGTTCATCATTGCAGGTTCAGGTGGCGGTACATTTGAGACGGGACGCTTCCTTGAACTTGGAGGGGTGAATCACTGTCACCTGCTGACTTCAATTTGTCATGCCTTTGGACTCAGCAATCAAACCTTTGGGGACCCAGCCGCGGGAACAGGGGGCTTGGGCGTACTATGATGTGGTTATTGCTCGCATGTTCCGGTGATAAGATCGTGATTGAACCTTCTACTGAACCCATTCCAACTGACTGTTTAACAGATGAAGAATACTATTCAGCCCTTGTAGACCCAGTCTTTCAACAAAATTGCGTTGCCTGTCACTCGAGCGCCGGAATAGCATCAACGACTCGGATGGTTCTCTCAGATGATGTGGAAGTCAACTTCACAGTCGTCTCTGCTTTGGCAGAAGTGATGGACGGTGACCAATATCTACTCCTTACAAAGCCAACCAATACACACTCGAATGGTCATTCTGGGGGACAACCAATCGCCCCGGATTCAGAAGAGTATGACCAACTGGAACTCTTTGTCGGGCGGATCAATGAGTTGGCAGACGACTGTGATACTGACGTAGACCTTTCATCTACCAGTTCTGAGGGGGATTGTGGTACTGAAATACTTCCACAAAGAATACTACGCAGACTGAGTCATATAGAATACGACAACACCATTCAAGACTTGTTTGGCCTGTCGGATACTTGGGCAACTGGATTTGCAGCCGACAATGTCTCCCACGGCTATGACAACAATGCCCACGCGCTTCAGATGTCTCCACTCTTACTGGACCAGTACTCCAATGCTGCAGATGACATCGCGGCTTCTGTGGTTGCACAAGGAATTCAAAACCATGCGAGTTGCACCTCATTGAATCGAGCCTGCGCGGAAACCTTTCTGCAAACAAAGGGGACGGAAATCTTCCGTAGACCCCTCACAGAACAGGATGTGGAAGGCTATCTAGAATTGTATGACTTGGCTGCGGACGATGGATTTGATGTGGGGATGACTTGGCTCATTTCGTCTCTTTTACAATCACCACACTTTCTATACCGGTCCGAACTGGGTGTCAGACAAGATGACGACTCTTTTGCCCTAACATCTTGGGAAATTTCGACAGAACTGTCATATCTCTTTTGGCAGACCACACCAGATTCTGAGTTGTTGGATCTGGCTGCAAGTGACGTTCTTCAAGACCCACAAGCTGTTGCAGAGCAAGTCGACAGGCTTCTTCAAGATGAACGTTCCGCAAATGTGATGGTGGAAATGGGACAGCAGTGGCTTGGATTAAAAGGGTTGGGTTTTGTGGCAAGAGACACTGAACTCTATCCCGAACTCACCACAGAAGTTCGAACAGCCATGGCAGTTGAATCCAATATGGTCCTTGCAACTGCATTTGATCAAAACGAGACGTTGTCAGACTTGCTTTTGAATCAGACGACCTATCTAGACCAGACGTTGGCGACCTACTATGACTTGACCGTTACTGCTTCTTCCAACTTTGAACCAGTGGATTTGTCCGACGAGACTCGTTTTGGAGGGTTGTTGGGGCAGGGGGCATTGATGACTGTCCATGCACTACCCACAAGTTCTTCACCGATTCATCGAGGGTTGCTGGTTCGTGAACGGTTTTTGTGTCAGGAACTTCCTCCACCACCAGCCAACTTAGACACATCGCCACCGTCCGTAGATCCAACTCTCAGCACCAGAGAGCGATATGCCCAGCACTCTTCAGACCCAGCCTGTTCAGGGTGTCATGAACTGATTGACCCACTTGGATTTGGCTTTGAACACTATGATGGCATCGGACGATGGAGAGCGATGGATGGTCCTCATGACATTGATGCTTCCGGTGAGATTCTCAACACATTGAACCGTAAAAAGGGCGTAACCATTGTGCTGGTGGAACAGAATATGGAGTTCATAACAGAACTGTCGCATCGCATTAAAATTATGGAAAAGGGAA
>CALDQI010000142.1:0-11774 GCA_937911635.1 uncultured Pseudomonadota bacterium
TTTCTCAGAAGGGCGATGGACATCATACTTCACTGTAGACTTCAGCTTGACAGAACCAGTGAGTTTTCGCTCCATTTTAGGCGTGACTTCTGGAGGTGCTTTAATTTCCCCATTTTGGGGTGCCGGCTGAACATTGGCTGGGCGCTGAGCAGGCTGTGTATTTGGACCTACTTCCCCAGCATCTCCATCACCACCTTCTTTTGCCAAGGCAAGGAGGTCTGCATCTTCAGGCGGCGCGGTCTCTCCTTCGTTGATGAGAGCCTTCTTGAACATGGGTACCAGACCGCCGAAGTACACCTTTAGTGAACGAGCCAACTTGGCGGGTGGTGTGTATGGAGAGAATACGATTCTACCTTTGGATGTGTCATAGGAGACACGGCCAATCACCATTTTCTTCTTGGTTGCCTTACCGCGTAATGTCTTGATGGCATCAGAAGGAATCTTCTTCTTTTGCATCAACATGATTGGGAATCCATCGACTCCCATATCAAAGTACACGAAGTAGTACGGCTTGCCAGCACCTTTGATTTTACGGAGTGTATTCTTGAGAATGTCCTTTTCAGAGTTGACTCGGTGAAGTTCTTGCTCTTTGCTTAACTCAGGTCCAGTGACTTGAAGTACATCGAGCATGGTCTTCATTGGTTGACTGGTGTCCATCTCAGGACCTTTCTTCGGTCCGACAGCTTTACCATGGTATTCGGTGAGATCGAGTTTCAGTTTTTTGATGCGCATCTTGGTGTAGACAGCCGGCAAGTCTTTACTGGTCTCTTTGGCTCTGCCTTTGACCATTTCTTCAACATCTTTCTTCTTCAGTTCCGCTCGACCAGTCTCTTCGTTAAAAGGAATGGTTTTGGCTTGTAAGCCTTCAATGATGTCGTTCATCGCTAAGTCATTTGCGGTTTGATGACATTTGTTGACCCAGCGATCGACCAATTCTTTACGCACGTAGTCGTGGTACTGATAGTTGGCGAGGGAGTCCAACTTGAACGATCCTTTGACACTTCCATCTGTATTTGGTGGTGGAGCCGGTGCAATGGTATCTGGCATCGGAACTGCGGTATAAGAGGCTAACCATTCTTTGTGGGCCATTAAGACCTGTAGTCTTTCACCTTGGGTGGCTTTCAGATCTACATTGCTGGCTGCCAAAGCCTCACGAGGATCCGGTCCCATCTGTGCTACGACGTCGCGACCTGTTTTGGAGATGTCTTTGGCGATGATGTCATACAGAGCGGATTCTGACTTCGAACGCTCCAGCATGGCTGCTTCAGTAGACTCAAAGAAGGTTGGGTATTGCTGGAAGGCAACGAGGAATCGTGCTTGTAAGACCAGCGCCCGTTTGTACGTCAGAGTACCATCTTCACCTTGTTGCTCATTTCTAATCGTCATGATGGAAGCATGTTCAGCATCCCATTTGGTTAGACAACTATCGAGCAGAGTTCTTGCGGCAGTGGCTTGCTGAATGGGCAACGTGTAGTCATATCCAGGCAAGTAACGATTGAGCCACTCATTCAATACTCGAGTACTCTCTTGATAGGAAGTCCAATCAGAGACAAGTTTGTTGGACACTGCCTGAAGTGAATCCAGCCAAGAACGTTCCACCTCTACGAGCGCCAACTTTGTCTTCTCTGCATCGGTAAAGATAGATGTCCAGAAGGTGCTTTCCAAGGTACGCATGTCGTTTGTGGCTGTCTCAAAGACCTTACGAACCAGATCCAGTTGGGTGGCATTGTCTTTGATTTTCTGAATCCAAGTGGTAGCCAGTGCAGCAGTCATATCCCATTCTTGGGCATAGGTCTCTTGTATTAGCTGCTGGGCACTCTGGATGTGATTTTCATAGTTGGATTTTTGATTGCTCCACTCTGACCGTTTCTTCTTAAGGTCTCCACACGCAGTTTTTTCCTCGTCACTCAGTAGTACAACCTTCTTTGGTTCTTCTGCGGATTTCTTCTGTGCACTAGTATCGTCATTACCACCATCACGAATCTTTTGAACGGTTTCAATGACATCTTTCATAATGTCACTAGCGACTTCCTCAGCAACTTCATTGATCTTCTTTTTGAGTTCCGATTTGAACTGCTTTTTGATGTCTTCGGCAACATCCTCCATTTTGCTCTTCTTTAAAAAGTCTTCAATCTGTTGGTCCAGTTTCTTGTCTTGATCGTTGTCGTCCTTTCCTTTGCCGGAACCTTGTTGATTGCCATTTACAGCTTGGTTCGCCTGTGATCCCTGTTCGTTTCCTTGACCTTTCCCTTTGTTGTTCGGAGGTTGTTGAGCATTTCCGGAGTCCTGAGAACTTTGATCTTGAGATTGCTGTGAGCCTTGGTTGTTTCCTTGACTATTCCCATGAGCATGCTGTCCTTGGTTGTTGCCTGGGTTGTTGCTGACCTGTTCCCCTTCATTTTGCCCTTGACCTTGATTTTGCCCTTGGTTGTTTGGAGGTTGCTGGGCACCTTGATTGTTTCCTTGTTCCTGGTTGTTCGGAGGTTGTTGACCATTACCAGAGTTCTCAGAACCTTGACCTTGATTTTGTCCTTGATTGTTTTGAGGTTGCTGGGTGCCCTGATTGTTCCCTTGATTTTGTCCATCTTGGTTGCTTTGAGAACCTTGACTGTTTCCAGAGTTCGGCTGTCCGTCTTGATTCTGTCCTTGGTTGTCGCCCGGATTTTGACTGCCTTGTTCCTCTTGATTTTGCCCTTGTCCTTGGTTGCTTTGTTGACCTTGGTTGTTTGGAGGTTGCTGACCATCTTGATTGTTCTGAGAACCTTGACCTTGATTTTGCCCTTGGTTGTTTTGAGAACCTTGATTGTTCCCCTGTTCCTGATTCTGTCCTTGGTTTCCTTGACCTTGACCTTGGTTTTGTCCCTGAGCATTCCCTTGCCCGTCTTGAGCACCCTGGTCGCCCGTATCGTAATCAGGAGCTTTTGGATATAGAAGGTCTATCGTATCGGCCAAAGATGTAACGGCAGTTTGAACATAGCTGAGGTATCCGGATATATCCTCTTGATTGTCGATGCGATTTTTACCTTCGGTATTTGCTTCACTGATTCTATTGTGCGTGACATTTAGCGAAGCCTGAGCCGCTTGCTTTTGTCCGGGAAGACTATCGTTGATCTTCTTCGTCAGCTTTGGCTTGGCGACAGGATCCCATAGTCCATCAAACTCTTTACTGTCTTCGATATCAGCCTGAACACCTTTTGATCCTCTTTTGGTGAACTGTAGTTTCACAGAGCCCTGTGTTTCAGTCTTTTTGCTTGCTTTTGGAAGATCTTTGGGGTTGGAGACGGTGTTCTTGTTCGAATTGTTCCCGTTGGAGTTTCCATTGGAGGAACCACTCCCACCATCACCGTTGCTGCCTTGGAGCATGCTGCCGGCTTTGTCTTTTAGCCAGTCGATGAGTTGATTGACGGCGGAGTCGATTTTGTCATGAATCTTTTGGAGTGCTTCATTGACCGCGCGGGCGATTTTATCAATGTTGAGCAGCTTTGCGAGTAGCTTGATACCGAGCGTCAATCCCTTTGCTAGAGCGCCTTCTACAAAGTTGATTGCATTCGAGATGTTCCCTTGAGCAATGTTCGCAAGTTCGTTGGTGAATGCAGTGACCAAGTTCATCATCTTGGTGAAGTTCTCCTTGATGAACATGAATATATTCCAGCCCATTTGAATGGCTTTCAGTAAGGCTGCCACAGGGTTGAACAAGGAGATGATGTATTTGACGGACTCAACGATGACCTTCTTTTGGATCCAACCTGTGATGGAGTCTATAACGGTACCAGCAATACCTTGGAGATTCTTTGAGATGTGCTCATCCCACAATCCAGACCAGCCATCTTTCATGTAAATGTCGACATTCTCTTTGACTTTGGCGATGAGTTCAACATTCTCTTTCCCGATTAGGCGCTCGGCCTTTTCAATCAGCCACTCTTTGGTCAGTCCCAAGAGGTCCGTTGCCATTGTGAAGACACCTTTCGCATCGAATTTGTCAGGTATGGTCAGATTGTTCACCGAGCCTGTCATCCACTCTAATATGCCACTCTTGAAGTGGGAGCCGAAGTTGTCGCGGAACTTTTCAAATCCACCTTTTCCAGCAGCGATGACATTGTCAATGAACGTCTTTGGATTTTCAACGATGAACTTGATGGTTTCTTTGGCTTTTCCAAAGATTTTGTCAAAGTCTTCTCTAGAGATACCTGCGATCTTCAGCACCGCATTGAGGGCTTTGTCTAGGAAGTCTGAGAAGTTGCCAGTTAGGACACCTTTCAAGAGAGAGAGGCCCACATCCACAGCCGCAGCATAGAGGTCCATCGCTGCATTGATGACGGCTTTCGTTGAGTCTGCAATCTTATCGATGGCCTTCTTGAGACCAGATGCGACAGTGTCGACAAACTTTTTGAACTCGTCCACCACTTTGTCGATCAGAGTGTTGAGTCGTTCAGCGAGTTTGGGGAAGCGTTCTGCCAAAAGGTCATTGACTTTGCTTTGCAACCATCCTTTGAAGGTGTCTAGTTGATCTTTGATCCAACTCGTTGCTTGATCGATGACGCTCTTCGTCCAAGTGCGAACGCTATCGATGATGCCGTTA
Source organism: uncultured Pseudomonadota bacterium (assembly GCA_937911635.1). Taxonomy (GTDB): domain Bacteria; phylum Myxococcota_A; class UBA796; order UBA796; family UBA796; genus CAJWHX01. Next base: position 4,580 of record CALDQI010000142.1, read on the forward strand.
ATTTGTTCCTGAACTTTTTTGTACAACGTAGAGAGGAAGTCAGCAATTTTTTGCAATGCTTCAGAGATGACATTTTTCGCTTTTTCAACCCAGCCCCACCAAGAGTCATCTTTTTCCGCTTTCTTCTTCTCTTCGTCAGCTTTTTTCTCGGCATCGGTACGGAGTTTGTTGGACTCTTTATCGGCCGCGTTAAATTTACCGTCTATCTCTCGACCCACTGACTTCAGTTTTCCTTCGATCATTGAGCGTTGTTCGCCTTGTTCCCCTCGTATTTCTTTGTACACATCATCAGTGAGTTTCGACCGTTCAGCTTCTGCAGATTTCTTTTCGGTATCGATGTCCTTTTCAGCATCACCGATGGCCTTGGCTTGCTCTTTGGCTGCGTCACTGCTGGCCGTTTCTGCATCTTGAACCGCTTTGTCAATCTCTGATTTTCGACTGGTCTCAAACGCCTTAGAAGCACCAAGTGCTTCAGAGTCAATCTTTGTGAACTCCTGCGTAAGGGTTCCTTCGATATCATTGTTTAGGGCTTGCTGTACTTGATCATCAAACTTGGCATCCAAATACTCTTGCAACTCGGGTATTTGAGGGGTTTGTACATTTTGAAGCGTATCTTTGATGTCTAGTTTTGCATCTACACCCACTTCGTTCGTAGAGAAGTCGACGTTGGTCGAAGCGATTTGTTTGGCGACCTCTGTTGTCGCAGCTGTAATATCTCCACTGGCCTGAGAGCCCATTCTATTCATACGTTCTGGGTCTTGAGCCCCGCCCAATTTCAAAGTTGGTCTATCGCCGGCACCTTTAACTAGGGTTTCACCATCTGTTGGAAGTGCAGGGAACATCGTACCAGGCATATTGCCTTGGATGGCGTCGCCGATGTTGCTCGAACCAAGTTTGATGGTTGGCTTTTGGGTCGGTTTTCCATTGGAAGCCGGCAGATTGATCTCCAAGCCGGGAATGTTCTCTTCCATAGCCTTTTGAGAGACGGCCTCCTTTTCACTAATGGTGGTGCCTAGAGTGGGGTATTGAGCTGCCAAATCTCTGGCACCCAGATCGGTAAACTGATCGATGATTCCTGTACCGTCTGCAACAGAGTCTGGGGATAGCGTTTGCGGTTTGTTGGCACCAGCATTGTTTGCACCACCATCGCCATCAACATTGACATTTGGAGGTTCTCCAACAGCACCGTCTCCGGAGACTTTCAGATCTGTGGCTTGTCCATCTTTGCCAGTTGTTTTGGCATTGACATCTTTCTTAGAAATCTCATCCTTGGCCTTTTCGACCTCGTCATCCTTCCCGCCAAAGATATCTTTGGCTTTCGATTTCAGCCAATCGATCCCCAGCAATACTTTGTCGATGCACCAGTCGATGGCTTTATTGACGGGAGCCTGAATCTTTTCTAAGATGCCTTTGATTTTGTTGTCCAAGTCACTGAGACCGACGAGCTTGGCAAGAAATTCAATCGCCAATGGCAAAAGACGAGCCAGCGTCTCTTCCACTTTTGCCGCTGCAGGACCGGAGTCCCCTCGAGCTGCAGGTTCAATGACTTGCATGATCGTTTCGGCAACCTTTTTAAACCGTTCGATGTTTTCTTTGATGAACTTAATTGCATCCCACAACGTTTTGGCAGCTGCGATGAGTCCCGCAAATGGAATGAAGAACACAGCCAATCGAGCGAGTGCTCTTTTGATGATCTTGGATTGTACCCACTCAATGATTGTGCCAATCACCATTTCATGAAGGTTTTTTAGCTGTTCTTCAGCAAACTTCCATAGACCTTCGATGCCATCTTTGATGACGGCTTTAATGGCATCCCAAGCGGTCCTGACCTTGTCCGCCTTGTCTGCACCAATCTTCTTCTCAATACGTTTGAAAATGTTGTCTTCGGTGATCCCAATGACTTGCAAGACGAGAGAGAAGATGCCCTTGCCATCCAGTTTCTCCGGCAGTTTGATACCGGCGCTGGCGATGGAGCCAAACAACCATTCTTGCATCGCCTTTTGTAGGTACTTGCCAAAGTTCTTGAAGAATCCTTTGAACCCTTGTCCGATGGCTTTCAACAATGTTCCAATAAAACGCAGGGGTTTCTTGAAAATGTTATCGATGGCAGCGCCAGCTCGGTCAATGAAGCTATCCACCTGTTTGGGGTCCGCCCCGGCAGCTTTAAGAGCGTTGGTGAAGATGGCTTTGAGTACTCCTACGAAGTCTCCTTTCAGGAGCGCCATCCCAACTTCGATGATCATTTTGATGGAATATTTTAAAGCGTTTACTGCAAACTTGACCGCCGCAACGACCGTGTCGGCAACAGCTTTCACAGCAGCAATGAGACCCTCACCGATGGCTTTTAGGGTTTTCTTAGCGAGTTCGATAGCCTTTTTGATGACTTTACCAACCGCTTTTGCCACCTTCTTCATGACTTTAAGAGCAGCCTTCGCGAACTTTTTGAGTCCTTTGACCAGTCCTTTCAATCGAGACTTGATCCACTTCAATCCTGCAGAGATGATCTTTTTGGCCAGTTTCTTGGCGACGGAGATAATCTTTTTGACGAGCTTCTTGAGTCCTTTAACGATTTTGTTGATGGCCTTTTTGATGCCTTTCAACAATTTCTTAAAGAGACGCTTGAAGAACCCACCCTTCTTCTTCTTTTTCTTCTTTTTGTTTTCTTTATCGACCTTCTTTTGGGCCTTCTTTTCTTCGGACTTGGCTTTCCGTTCGGCTTTGGATATTTCAGAGTCTGCCTTCTTCTGATCTGACTTGAGTCGTTTCTTGCCTTCCTTTTCTGCTTTGGAAGCCTCTCCATCATTCTTCTTTTTCAAAGAATCGATTTCACCTTGAATGCTTGATTGTGCCTTTCTTTGCTCGGCATCAATACTCTTTTGAGGCTCTTTGAGCGCAGCATCTTGTTCTTTGCGTGCCTGCTTTTCTTCGGCTTCAACCTTCTTTTGACCGTCGTTTACTGCCTTTTCATTTACAGTGTCACGTTCAGCTTCCTTCTCCTGCACATCCTTTTGGATTTTACCCAAGGATTTATTCATTGCTGGTTGCAAATCTTTGTCTACGCCTTGGCGAACTTGACTTTCAATATCGGCGTTTGCGTAGTCGAGCATTTCAGGTGGAAGACTGGTGTCGACACCAATTTTACCTTGTAGATTTGCATTCAGTAACTCTTGCCCCTTCATGTCGATGGCTTGAAGTTTTACATTTTTACCACTTTTCTTCAGTTCTGTAAGTTGTTGTTTGGCTTGATTAGAAGCATCTTTGTTGATGTCCCGGGCTGCCTTGCCGGCTTGATTTGGTTCTGTCGGTGCACCAATTGTCTTGGGCTCACCTAGGGTAACCTTGACAGGTTGAGGTTCGGGAATGTTTGATTGTCCATCAATTTCTGCTTCAAGTTTTGGAAGACTCTTTTGAATGGAACTATCTTCCCGCTCTGCGGATGTGTCTAGTGCTCCGCCCAAACCAGGGACGGTGTTGACGAGTTCACTGGCATTTGCCTTACTGACCAGATCAACCGTTTTTCTTGGGGATTCAGCATTTCCTAGGGAGATAGAAGGACGGGCCTGAGCTGCCTTTGAAGCAGTAGGTGCGGGTGGTTGTACGGTTGGGGGCAACACCAATTGAGTTACAGGTTTGATTGGCTTGACCGTAGGCTTCTTGCCTTCATGCTCTTTAGGATCGTGCCCCAGTGCTTTTTTACTGTCGTTGTTTGGTGTACCACCTACAGGAACTTGCGGAGCGGGAGCATCGATCTGCTTTTGAATCGCCGGAGGGATCTCTTCGCCTGCGGTATCCTGATCGGCTTCTCCTTCTGGTCGTTGAATCAAGGCTTTTTTCAAGAGAGGGGAGAATCTTCCAAAGTACACTTTGAGACTTCGGGCGAGTTTTCCTGCATTGTTGTTGGCAAGTACAAAGACTAGACGTCCGTTGATCCAGCGCACCCGGCCGCGAATGACCTGTTTTTTGAGAGCCTTCTTGCGCAGAACTTTAATTGCGGCACCAGGAATCTTCTTCTTGTGCATGAACAGAATGGGGAGACCATCGAGTCCTTTGTCGAAGGCTATAAAATGAAAGCCCTTTTTAGATTTTGTGGCACGTTTGGCCAATACTTTGAGGAATCGCCCCTCGAACCGTAGTCGTCTTTTTCGATCGCGTTTACTTGGTTTGCGTTTAATGCGCTTATATAGCGGCAGCAGTGAACGAATGACAATCTTTTGATTCTTCTTGGCTCGGGCTATACGTCGACGCACTACCTTTGGAAGTTTAGGGACGCGTAGTTTTCTAAATAATCTGCGTAGCGCACGAACAATACGACGAACTTTTCGACTGCGTCTTCTAGCAACCCTACGCGAACGTTTCCAAGAACGCTTTGCGGCACGAGTCTTTTTACGATTCTTCTGTTTTTGTAGCCCGACATATAGTTTTCTCAGTTTTCGTCGTTTGCGTACATCTTTGCGTCGTTGTTTACGCAGTTTGTTCAGACGACGGAGCAACTTTGCGATCCGACGACGTCTCTTCTTTGAGAAACTACGAAGCATCTTACGCTGAGTTTTGCTGAGTCCTTTATAAATAGATCTAGAGCGACGCTGTTTCTTCAGTCGTTTAAGCAAAGCCCACAGTTTTTTGTGCAGTTTCAGCAGCGTACGGAAACGTCTTTGGAACGTCTTATTGACTTTTCGTTGTCTCTTGAGTCGACGAAGGAGTTTGGTGAAACGCTTCAACAAGCTACGTTGGCGTTTGACCATTCCACTCAGTGATTTAGAGGGGGAGTCTTTGGCGCCTGTATCCTTCTTAGGTTTATCAAACTTGGGAAGGGTAATCCCCTTGAATATTTTGCGGATTTGGCTAAGGATTCGACGGATTTGCCTTCTTTTACGACGTTTTTTACGGCGCGACTTGTGACGCAGTCGATGTAGTTTGTGTATGGTTGAATTTCGCTTCCGTCGATTTTTAATTTTCGAGGCTTTGTGGATTCTTCGAAGGAAATGTTTGTTTCTTTTGTTTCTTTTATTTCTACGTTTTCCGCGAAGCGCCTTGAGTTTCTTCAACAGCCGGGCCAATCTGATACGGACTTTTGGCGAGAACTGCTTAAGCATCTTGATTTCAGCTGCACTCAATCCTTGATACAGAGAGCCTTTGCGAATCTTTTGCAATCTCTTCAGCAATGCAAACAATCGTTTGTGAACCCTCTGCAGTACTCTGTTCTTTCGATGGAATGGCGCGCGTATACGCTTCATCTTCTTCATCAGTTTTATGATTCGAGCCAGCCTTTTGAGCAACGCCTTTCTACGTCGTAGAAGCTTGTCTATCTTCCCTGATCCTTGGGGTGGGGGAGGTTTGACAGTTGGTGGTTTCGGCTTTGTAACTGGGGGTGTAGGCTTTGGTGTGACTGGTTTGATACCTATGTCTGGTGGTTTCGGCGTTGAAACCGGAGGCGTAGGCTTTGGCTGTGTTGTCGGTGGTTTTGGTTGAGGTGTCACACCAACTGGAGGCTGTACAGGGGTTGGCTTTACAGGTTGAACTGTTGGTGGAAGGAATGGAGTCGGTGGTTTAGCTGGAACGGTAGGTGTAGGCTTTGGCGGGGTAAACATGCCTTTGAAGGCGGTGTTGAACAGGTCGACTTTACGTTGTTGTTCTGCTTTACGGGCTTCGGTCACCTGAGCGGGTACTGCTGGATTTGGAGCCGTAGCAGGGACATTGGATTTTGGTGTTGTCTGCGGACCCCCCAATCCCAATGCTGCGAAGGGGTTTTCAGGCTTTGTGACAGCCGGTTTTGGTGAGCCAAGTGTAACGGTTGGTTTGTTCGTGACCGCATTTGCCTTTTGTATGTTTGCACTTTGCTGTTTGGTTGGTTGCTGCAATACTGGTGCAAACCCAGACATGAAGGCTGAATCGAAAGCTTGATTGGCTTGGTTGGCTTTGACTATCTGGTCGTTTCGATTGTCTGTGACAGCAGGTGATTCAGGAGTGGTTGTAACGGGAGCCTGAGGCGTAGTGGGTGGGGGGCCCTGTGTGTGGGTAGGTTGAGGTGGATTGTCTGGAGGATTTGCCGTGCCTGGTGTTGGCGTTACAGGGGGGGGCTGAACGGTTGGTGGTTGAACAGGTTGAACGGCTGAATCTTGTCCGTCGTTTTGTTGGGGAACCTCAACGATCGCATTCTTGAGCATCTTGACCAACTTGCCAAAGTAGATTTTCAAGTTTCTACGAAGTTTTCCAACATTGTTGTTCTTCATCATGAAGACGAATCGACCATCTCGGAAGATGAGACGACCTTGTAAAACATTCTTTTTAACGGCTTTTTTGCGCAGCAGTTTAATAGCCGCACCGGGGATTTTCTTCTTGTGGATGAATAGAATCGGGAGACCGTCTAAGCCCTTATCAAATCCTATAAAATGGAAGCCTTTTTTCGATTTCTTGGCTCTTCTGACAATTGCTTTTAAGAATCGTGCTTCGAAGCGTGCTCGAATCTTCTGTTCTGTCTTACTTGGATTCTTTCGAATTCGTTTCAGCAGCTCCAGTAGAGATCGAATGACGATTGTGTTGTTGTCAGACCCTTCATCATCCGACAACGGTAGATTGGGGATGTGGAGTCCTTTAAAATAAGATTTGATTCGGCGAACCAGTGTCCGGACACGCTTGTGACGACCTTTGAACTTGCGCGTCCATTTCGATAGGCGACGAGTCATCTTTCGCAATCGTCGTCGGTTTTTTGCTGTGTTCTTCTTCTTTAACTTGAGACGCCACTTACGCAGTTGTGCCTGTAATCGAGCCTGTACTTTTCGCGACCGTCGGAGTCTGCGTCTGCTCTTTCGCAACTTCCTGAGAAGTTTGGCGACTTTTCGTTGAGACTTTTTGGGGAGTAGGCGAAGAATCTTCAACTCTCGCTTGGTCATGCCACGATGACGACGTTTCCACTTTCCACCGAGCTTCTTAAACTTTCGGTTCAGACGAATGATCTGTCGGTATACTTTACGCACTAGCTTGAAACGTTTGTTGAATGAACCACCAACTCGGCGCATGCCTTTCAACATTCTCAGCAGTTTGGCTAGCCGTCTCAACAGTTTACGCCGCTTTAATACGAACTTTCGAACTCGGCCAGATGTTTGGTTTCCACCTTGAGACCCACCGTGTACCATTGCTGGGATATCTTCTATGGTGGGTAAATTGGGTAGCTGGATATTTTTGAAGATTCTTTTCA
>CALDQI010000143.1:0-2507 GCA_937911635.1 uncultured Pseudomonadota bacterium
GTCATTGGATTGCGATCCCCTCCAGTAAAGGTCCCCCTCTGCAAAGAGATCGTCATCTTCAAACGATCTCTGTATATACAGAATCTCTACAGTGGACATTACCAGAGCCACTGTCTTGTTCGATGGACGCCTCTTCTGGTGCTGCGTCGACCATTGCTCATCCACAGCGTAGATGGTGTATGCTTTTCACTTCTGGGAGCTCTGGAACCCCCAAAGCCGTTGTCCATTCATTTTTCGGCTTGTGGTCATCGGCAGAGTTTTCTCATCGCAATATCCCCTTCTCAATCGGTCATCGATGGTTGCTGTCCTTGTTTCTTTGGCACATTGGTGGATTGATGATTCCCATTCGTGCCCTGTATCATGGAGCATCCGTCATCGAAAAGGATCTCGATATCAACATGGGCGCACAGGTGAGTCGCGATCAAATCACACACCTATCGGTGGTGGCGACTCAGCTTCATGATCTCTTACAGGGGGATCACAATTTGAGTTCCTTGATTGGAGTGTTGGTTGGAGGTGGAACGATCCCCTCTAAGCTGGTTCAACGATCTCATCAACGATCCATCCCGATTCATACGACCTATGGGATGACAGAATTGGGATCTCAACTATCCACTACTCCTCCGAAATCAAGTCTACAGATTCTAGAATCTGCGGGTATTCCTCTTGGAGATTGGCGCATACGGCTCTCACCAGAGAAAGAAATCCAAGTACAGGGATCTCCATTGTTTCTTGGCTATTGGAATGGAATGTACATTGAGGATCCAAGAGATGAAGGTGGATGGTTTGCTACAAATGATCGCGGTACCCTTAAAGATGGGCTGTTGTATCTGAATGGTCGGGTGGATCAAATGTTCATTTCAGGTGGAGAAAACATTCATCCTGAAGAGATCGAAGCTGTTTTACATGATCTGGGGATCTTTTCCATTGTCATTCCGGTTCCAGATGACCGATATGGAGAACGTCCCGTAGCCTTTGTCTTGGCAGATCTCTCACCTGATGTCGTACAACAAATCGATAGTGCATTCACGATACACTTGCCCACGTTCAAACATCCAGATGCCATATTCTCTTGGCCACAAGAAGTCGATACATACAAACCCTCCCGACGGGCTCTACAACGTATCGCAATCGAACTGATGGCGCTCAAGTAGGATTATACACCAAAGATATCTTTGAGTGCCTGACACAATAGTTCACCGTGTGCATCGGTAAAACAGTGTGATTGTCCAACAAAGAATCCTCTTTCTTGAACTGCGCCTGCCACCGTTAATGGACCTCTAATCTTCTTATTGGGCACCTTATCAAAAGCCGGTTGGATTGCCAAATTGGCTCCAGATATCGGACGCGTTTGAATCTGTCGTTTCTCCAGCTCTGCACACAATTGCGTACGAGTTATCGGAGCAGATTCATCCAGCATCATTGGAAATGCAAATCCAGCGTGACGTGTATTTGGGACTTCCGGATAGACCCGAAGGGGCAATGATAATTCATTCACCATATCACACCAACGTTGATGATTGTTCCGACGTTGCTGAACAAATCCCTCAATTCGATCCACCTGGTGCATGCCGATGGCCCCTGATATCTCGGTCATTCTTAGGTTGTATCCCATTGAAGCAAAAAGAAATCTGGGATCAATATGGGGATGATTCGCCTCCCAAGTCGTGCGATCGCTTCGCTCTCGGACCCAACCATGTGCGCGAATACTGCGACAAGCATCAGCCAGATCGGAATCACTGGTGGTGATCGCTCCCCCCTCTCCGGTGGTAATGTGATGACTGAAAAAGAAGGAAAAGGCCCCGCAATGACCAATGGAACCAGTTTTTTGACCATCCAACTCTGCGCCGTGTGCACCACAAGAGTCTTCTAACAGCCACGGTGTCTCTACTCGCGCTGGATTTCCCAACATGTGAATGGCCAGTACCGGTTCTTCAAATTGACCAGACAATGACAACGTCTCAGAATCAACGTCGACCAACACAGGAGTGAGTCCCGCTTGTGCGACCGAAAACAAAGAGGTCGACCATCCAACGGCCGGAACGATCACTTCTTGTCCTCTCGTCAAATATCCACACTCAATCATCGCCGATAACATCACCAATAGAGCAGAGGACCCTGAGTTGACAGCAATGGCGTCTGTGGTGCCAATGTATTCAGCCCAGCGACGTTCAAATTCAAACACCCTATTGCCCATCGTTAGCCACCCAGAGAGCAATGCATCCATGGCTTCGATAATCTCAGCTTGACCAAAAGACGGGACGGCCAACGGTAAGGTCGTTGGATCTGTAATCAATTCGGGGTCTGCAGGTCCATACTGAGACACGATCTCTCGAATTGCTTGGCTTCTATCTATCATCTGTATCTCTCTCAGCTATAGACCATGTATATATTAGCGGGTAAACCATTTTGCATAGGGCAATTCGGTCAGCAACACTTTGAGATGGTCTTTTCCCACCGGCCAAGAAATCGCTTTCGATTCTCCCCCCGCTCTCTGACCTTCTATC
>CALDQI010000144.1:0-7304 GCA_937911635.1 uncultured Pseudomonadota bacterium
CAGTTCGTAGGCTGGCCCCCCAGACATCTTTTAGGTGTGCGGGTTCAGGATTGAGAAGACCGGATCCAAAATACACTTGGAATCCAAAGACACCCTGCAATTGATTTAGAGCATCGTGTTGAAGAGAAGGCGATAGTCTTTGTAGACTGCTCATTGCAAAACTGCTTTGTTCCTGCGCGTATGACCATAATTTGGATGCTGTGATGTCGCTGTGTATCTCCTGTTGTGTTGGGCTTCTCCAAATGGAGTGGGTGATACAGTTCTGACTGAATCTTCCTGCCATCGAACAGTGTTTTAGTCCTACGGAGAGATCCCCAGCAGCGGCGAGTTCTTCTCCCAGACGGAATGCGCACTCCCATTCCCAAACCTGTTGAGTTTCGGGTTGTTTTTTGGAAAGGGAGATCTGTGCGATTTCTGCACAGGCTTTGATTCCATCCAGCTCTGAATCTTTTCCTTGTCTACCATATAAAGCGGCTAATTGCACCCAGCAGGTCGTTTGCAATTCTGGACTTTCTGTATCCTCACATTGCCGACGCAGTGTTTTGGGGCTCTGACTCCACGGCTCTATAGTGGATACGGTTTCCGTGCAGGCGAACCATGACCATGTCAATGTGCTCAATATTGGAATCATTTTGAAGTCTGAGTTCGATTTGTGTCGCTGGGTTGGGGGCGGGAGAGTTGTAAATGTGGACGTCCGATGACCTGCCGACATTTCTCTTTGGCGGATTCTGTGTGGACTTGCTTGCAAAACTGTCCAGCAGATGATGGGTTTCGAATGGCTAAGGTGAGCAACAATAAATCTTGAGACTCTACAGGTTCAGAGGCTAAGGTGGCTTTTAATACCGTAGGTTGCGTAGCGAGCTGTTCAAGTGTTTCATCCGTCCATCTAGGCTGATTGCTACATGCTATCCACAATAGTGTACTTAGCCACATGAAGTATCGTCTGTGCTGGATGTGGAGAAGGACTGGAACGGAGACCAAGGGGGCGTTTGTCCTTTGATGATATCTTTGAAATGTGCTCGTCCCACAGCAGCATCACCCGAATCTACGCAATGTTCGTATGCAGAGGCTTCCAACGCGGTGCGTTCATTAGCGGTTAAGCCTCTCGCTGTTAGCAGAGCCGATTTAAATGCAGAGAGGGCAGATGGGGACCGTCTGTTGGCCAGTCTGCACAATTCCAAGAGCCGATTGTATCCGCTCTCATAATCCAAGGCGGTTTCCTGAATGAGTCCAATACGGCTAGCCTCATTGCTGTCGATTTGCTCACCGGTCATTCCCAGTCGCATCGCGTGTGCAATGCCAATCTCCATCCAGAGTTCTGTTGTACCCCCTGCACCAGGTAAAATTCCAAGACTGGTCTCTGGCAGACCGAATCGAGCTGTCGGTGTTCCAACACGATAGTCACAGCACAGTAAAAACTCTGTGCCCCAACCCAGTGCCACACCATGTACGAGTGCACAATGAAAGACGGGGGCTTTACGCAATGCCAAGAGGGTTTCCCGTTGCCATCGAACGTGTGATTTGACCTTATCGTTGGTCCATTCTGTACGTTCAGTGACATCCGCTCCAGCTATAAAAATGGGCTTGCCAGAGCGAGAAAGTCGTTGGCTGGTGGTGATCACGGAGCGAATCTCTCCTTTGTGAAGGGCCTTCGTGACTTCAGTCCAAGCGTGAAGGGTGTTCGAACCCATTTCATTGGCTTTTCCATGATTGAGTGACAATACAAGAGTGCGACCCTCTTCAATTAATGAAGGGTGGAGAATGGAAAACTGTTCTGTGTTCAGCATGTAGAACTCCGTTGTGTATTTTTTGTGTGCAATGTATCCGAAATTAAACGCGATGCCATATTCGGTTTGAGCAAATCAATATTCAGTTCCGTGAACGGGCGAACTCTGTAAAATTTTGTTAGAACCTTGTTGCTGGGTGGTTTTATACGTCAAAAGGTGTACATAGAAGCAGCCACAACAAACAAATGGGAATCGCGACATGATGGACAGACAGACGGTCATTAACGCTTTACAAGATGAATTCGATGTATTGGTAATCGGAGGTGGGATCACAGGTGTGGGTGCTGCTAGAGATGCTGCTTATCGAGGGTTAAAGGTAGCCCTTGTTGAAATGCATGACTTGGCTTATGGAACGTCTTCTAGGTCGTCAAAACTCGTTCACGGTGGCCTTCGATATTTGGAAAACTTTGAGTTTGGACTGGTGTTTGAAGCCGTTTCTGAGAGGCAAACTCTCATGGACATCGCGCCGCATTTGGTACATCCCCTTGGGTTTATTTTTCCCATACGAAAAGATTCTAGACGCTCTGCTTTCACCATCAATCTTGGGATGTGGGTGTATGATGCTTTGGCCCTTTTTCGTTCACCCAAGATCCACAAGAACTTGACCCCAAAGCAGATCAAAACGGAAGAACCTGCTTTGGATGCAGATAATTTAAAAGGTGCACCACTCTACTACGATTGCTCAACAGATGATGCGCGTCTCACAATAGAAACGGCGCTGGATGCGGTCCAACATGGATCGATTGTTGCAACCTATATGAAGGCCGTTAATTTTCTAAAAGAAGACGGTCGATTGACTGGGATTGTGGCTGAAGATTTGGTTTCCGGTAAGACACTTGAGATACGAGCGAAGTCTATCGTCAATTGTACGGGACCATGGTCCGATGACACACGTTCGCTTGGGAAAGAGTCTCAGCCTCGTCAACTTCGGCCCACAAAAGGAGTGCACATCGTTGTCCACTCGGAAAAACTGCAAATAAACAATGCTGTGGTGTGTTTCCACCCTGAAGATGGGAGGGTACTCTTTGCAGTGCCGTGGGGAGACCGAACATATATTGGAACCACGGACACTGATTATAGTGAATCCTTAGAAGACTTGGCAGCAACAAAAGAAGATGTGGTGTATCTTTTAAAGGCTGCAAATGCATACTTCCCCGGAAATCCATTGTCAGAAGAAGATGTCATCTCTACTTGGGCGGGGGTTCGTCCTCTAGTATCAGAGCCGACCGATGATGATGAGCCGTCCGAATCTTCTATTTCTAGAGAACATGCCATTCGTGTTGACTCCAATGGTCTCATTACAATTGCCGGCGGGAAACTGACCACCTATCGTCGCATGGCAAAAGAAGTGGTTCAACACGCGGTAGATCAGCTGAACAAAAACGGTATACCAATCGATTTGAGTGGAGATAGAGATACTGGTTTGGAGCCTTTGATTGGTGCTGTGGGCTGGCCGTCTGCCAAATCGGCTGTCGATGACATGGTTCACAAGTTGATGTCGGATGCTCAGCAGAGACTGTCTCCTCGAGCTGCTGAATTGCTGCTGAACACTTATGGAATGCGCGCGTTTGATATTGCAAAGTTGTGTATTGATAAGCCACATTTGGCACAGCCGCTACTGCCAGACTCCGATCGTTCGGAAGTGATAGCACAGGTACATTTTTCAGTGCAGCAAGAGATGGCGATGGCGTTGGAAGATGTGATGATTCGAAGAACACAGCTGTTCTTCAAAGATCGCAATCAAGGACTCGATTGTTTAGATACAGTTGCCAACGAGATGGGTGAGTTGCTTGGATGGGATGAAGACGAAAAACAACGCCAGATTGAACGGTATAAAGTAGAGGTCGTTCGGAGCCGAAGATGGCGAGACGACTGAAACGTCTGCGTCGTCTGATTAGACGCAGTGCCGATGTTCAAGAGGGAGCTGCATGCACTCGTGCGTTGGTGGGCTTGATCGGTAACAACAGCCTCGATAATTGGATGGAAACTGTACAACTCTCCCAAGGACTGTTGACGTCTAGATGGTGGCAATCGCAGATTAATGTTCCGATGCCTCGGTCTCTGTCGAAGCAGTTGGACCCTAATGATGCATCCTTTCTACCACCATCATCGATACTACAATCGATGTTCTCTAGAGAGTACACTGTACTCAGTGATGGAGGCTCCAAAAAGCTATCGACAGCGCATATTGATCCATGGGCTTGGTTTACACCACTGGAAGGTCCTTCAATAACGGTATGGTGTTCAGATGGAGAGCGTTGGTATTGTGCCGGTAAGTTACCACTGGATTCATTATCTCAGTCGATTGAGCAGCGTTTGACAAAGGATGGTCACGGTGTCGAAACGATCATGCAAGCTGGAAAGTTACAGCTAGAGGTCTTGCACTTTCCCTCTACCTTGGGTCGTGATGCAAAGGGTCGGTTACCATGGACCATTGTGTACCGAGTGCGGGCAAAAGAGCCCTGTGACGTCCAGCTTGCCTTGGCCATTCGTCCAATGGAGATGGATGGAGCCCATCCAATTTTTAGCTTGAATCGTCGCAATGACGGGATGTGGATGGTCGATGGCAATCCCTTTGTAGTGAGTGAGCCTTCCGGAAGAATGAGTCTTGTCTCTTCGTATGAAGATTCGGACGTATGGAAGCAATGTCAAGATTTGGAAGGGAAACTGCCGTTGATATCTCAGGTGGAAGCATCGTGTTCTATTGGGCAGTGTTCTGGCGTTGAAATTCATCAGGATACCCTAGATACAGGAGAGGTACTGTCTGCAATGGCGGTTGTCTATCCATCTCAAACAGTAGCGTCTATTCGTCGTAGTAGTCCATCGAGTCTTTGGCGTGGTGCAGTAGAAGAAAGACGGACACTGTTGTCCTTGGGAGCAGGGGTAGAACTCAGTCATCATCAGGCGTTGTTTGAGCGGGTTCAGCATCGATTGCTGAGTGAGGTCGGAGAGCTGAATTATGAAGGTTGTTTGGCCGCATTGGCACTTGGAAGATTGGGGTATGTTCAGATTGCCGGAGAGCGATTGGGGGATTGGATCGGGTCAATCCACGTTGATAGTGTTTTGGAATCGGAATCCGCGGCCATTTTAATGTGGGCGGCGTGTGAATATGTACTTTGGACAAAAGAGCGTTCTTGGCTTGTTGACCATATTGCCAAGATGACTTTGATACTAGACGTTCTTTCATCGGGGTCTTGTGCCGCAGGTGGGCAGCGTCTATTCGGGGAAGATGGTTCAAGTCGTTGGAGTGAGATTTGGCGTGTAGCAGCGTTGCTCAATGCTTCTAGGGCATTGCGTGTCATGGATGTTCCTCATCCCAGATGGGCTTTGTCTGGTGCAACGGCACGAGAGAAGCTTCCTGCTCTACTTGGAGCAGCTCCTTGGGCTGCCACTCCTGAACGAGCAGCGGACGGATCCTCGGCGGCTCTTCTCGCAGCGGGATGGTTGCGGGTTCTTCCTCTGGATAAACCCGAGTTGCAAGAAACAATCGAGTTTTTATCCAACGTATTGCATCACAACGATGGCATTTTATCGATGGGGGGCGCGCACATTGCCAAAACTGGAATGTGGCTTGCTCTCCGAAAACAATCAGAGCCAAGCATCGATGCTGTATCGATACTTGCTGGGTTTGCTTCTAGTACGGGAGCTTTACCGGCGGTACAACATAAAAGCAAGGGTGCGTTAGAGGAAGGAGACTCGTTATTGTCTGCTGCTATTTTTGTGTTTATGGTGCTTGACGATATGGTCATGACCAAAGATGGATTGAAGCTGGGCGGCTTGATTCGTCGAGCACATGAACTTCCGACACCACTTGGAAAGATCGATATCTTGGATGGGAGTATTCAGCAGCGTGCCCGTCGCAGATAGTGATATGGCCATTCAGCACAGTGTACTCTTACAGTGGTCTCCCAAAGTATATTTGATGCTCGTCTGGGGATGGTGGATCTGGTGGGTGTGTGAGCCCTTGCCCTTTTATCCAACCGGTGTGGACTGGACCCAATACATCATGGGTGCAGAATACTTGTGGCGCTGGTCTCCGGAGATTGTCTATCCAGATTGGAGACATCCATTGTATTCCTATCTGTTGGGACTAGGAGCTGTTGACTCCTATGCACAGTCGGCTCGTGTTCTCAATGTGTTGGGGATGGCATTCGGTGGTGCTGCGTGTATGTACGTTGGTCAAGTGATTCGCCGTCCATGGTTTGCGGTTATGACTTGTTCTATGTGGCTGTTCAATCCTTTGGTGTTGGACGCTCGAGATTGGATAAACCCTTACATGTTGTGGGGTGGTACCCTGGCTGTTGTTTCTTCGTGTGGTTGGCGGACGGTGACCTCTGAATCGAAGTTGAATATTCTTATTACGGTGATATCGGGCAGTGTAGCCCTATGGTTGGATGGTCGAACGATCGTTGTGTTGTCAGTCATAGTGCTGTGGGGTATGCTCCATCAAAAATGGCGGTTATCTGTTGTTCTTTCCTGCGGATGGCTTGTGGCAATTGGACTGGAGCAGACGTTTTTGGGATTGTATGATATCCAGTTAAAGGGACTGGTTGAGCAGCTTGAGCTGCAGCGCGATTTTCTGTTTCGCGAAGGGATGGCATTTCAACTGTTTCCATCGCCAGACAACGCGGCTGTTATTGAAGATGTATGTGTCAGTAAGCGATTGACCAAGTCTATCGATTGGGATTGTGCTCTTCAAATGGGACAAGGAAATCTGCAGGTGTGGTTGGAACAAGGATTGTTGCCACCGCTTTTATTGATGGTATTCTCCGTAGTTGGAGTGGCCATTCGTCGCGACTGGAAACTCATATTGTTGCTGTCTGCGCTGTGTGGTCCGTTGCTGATGAGTGGAGTCGTGTGGCAGCCTCCGCGGTATCTCTTTTGGAGCCTTTGGTGTTGGGTAGCCTTCTTGGGTGGGAGTGTATCTTCGTTTGCCGCATATCCCAAGTTGAAATGGCTTGTCATTCCATATGTGCTGGGCATATGTTGGTGGCTTTGGTCGGCACCTGTATTGACTTCCCTAGATCAACCGAAAGACTGGCCGACAACTGGTCGCCTGGTTTCAGAGCAGGTCGGCGATAGAGTGATCGACTGTACAGGAGAGGGATTTACGCTCAGTAGACTCTCTTCTAGACGAGATTCAGAATGGTTCATGCTTCCAAATACAGGATCCTGCAGACGATGGATGGACGAAGGGACGGCAGTGTCATGGGGAGTAGATACCGTGTTGTCGATACAGGCCTTTTCACCACCAGAAGGATGGACATTAGAAACTGGGTTCGACTTCAAAAGTGGTATCGTGTATATGTACCGTTCATCAAAGTGATCTGGGTATGATGACCGTTGTTATGACGTCATTGACCATTAATAGAGCAGTCGATTGTCATCGAGTTTTCACTTTCATTGATGGAATGTGTGCATTCAATGTGTGTTGTTTCGCCGGCAATAAGTTGAATGTCCCCGATTGGGGTGTCCTCTTCTCTAACGCCATTGGAATCTTCCATTGTAACAGACAAG